>JAAYKS010000092.1 GCA_012522285.1 Clostridiaceae bacterium
ACGGCAAACTCTCAGGTCGATGACAGAGTGCAGGCGGATTGTTCCGCTTGCGCTCTTTTTGTTTTTCACTCTCATAGAACAGGAGCACTCAAAATGGACCGAGAAAACACGCAGACCGGAGCTGAGGGAGACACGCGGAAAACCCCGCTGTATGACGTCCATGTCGCGCTGGGAGGCCGACTCGTTTCCTATGCGGGATGGCTGCTGCCCATCCAGTACGAAGGCCTGGTCGTAGAGCACCTGGCAGTACGGGGCGCCGCCGGGCTGTTTGATGTGTCCCACATGGGGGAGATCCGGATCGAGGGGCCGGATGCGCTGGTCTTTGCCGACCGGTTGTTGACCAGCAGGATGACGGGATTGCAGCCCGGCCAGATCGCCTATTCCCCGATGTGCGCACCCGATGGCGGAGCACTGGACGACGTGCTGGTGCTCTGTTTCGACCGGACTTCGGTACTGCTGGTTGTCAACGCCGCCAATCGCGAAGCGGACTTTAGATGGATCACATCCCTTGCGGGTCCGAGCGCCCCGGCGGAAACAAGCGGACTTGCGGTCGAAGTGCGGGACGAATCCGACTGGTATGGCCTGCTGGCACTCCAGGGACCGCTTGCACCCGCCCTGCTGAAAACCCTTGCGGGCGATGTGACGGATGAGCTGGGCTATTACCGGTTTGCCAAAGAGGTGTCGGTGGCCGGCGTACCCTGCCTGGTTTCCCGTACTGGCTACACCGGAGAGGACGGGTTCGAGATCATGATGCCCGCAGATCAGACGGCTGTCGTCTGGTCGGCCCTGCTCGCGGCCCGGATCGAGATGACCGGTGAACAGACGGGCGCGGCGGATCGTGCGGTACCGTGCGGGCTGGGCTGCCGGGATACCCTCCGGTTCGAAGCGGGCATGCCGCTCTACGGCAACGAACTCGATCGGGACATCACACCGCTGGAGGCCGGGCTTTCCCGTTTCGTGGCACTGGACAAACCCGTTTTCATCGGGCGTGACGCGCTCGCGGCGCAGGCAACACAGCCCTCCCGACGCAAGCTGGTCGGATTCGAACTGACCGGCCGCGGCATCGCGCGGCACGGATACGCGGTCTATGCCACCGGCCGGACCGGTCCGGCCGGTCACGTCACCACCGGATACCATGCCCCCTCGCTGGGCATCGCGGTTGGAACCGCGCTGGTATGCGGGGATATTGCGGAAGACGCAGAATGGTCCGTGGACATCCGCGGCAACCGGGTTCCCATCAAGCTGCGATCGAGATTTTTTTATAAGAGAGGCAGGTAAAGGAAATGAACGTACCCGCAGAACTGCTCTACACCAAAGAACACGAATGGATCCGGATGGAAGGACAGACAGCCGTGATCGGCATCACCGACTACGCGCAGGACAAAATGGGGGATGTCGTGTTTGTCGAACTCCCCGCCCCGGGTGCGCACATCGATGAAGCCGCACCGTTGGCCAATCTCGAGTCGGTCAAGGCGGTCTCGGAAGTCTTCATGCCCCAGTCCGGAACGGTGGAAGCGGTCAACACCGCGCTGGAACCCGCCCCAGAATCGCTCAACACCGACCCCTACGGCAGCTGGATCGCACGGGTTGCGTTTGACGCACCGCTCACGCAGGGAACCTATCTGGACGCTGCGGCTTATGCCGCGTTTTGCGCGGAGGAATGAACATGCCCCCTTATCTCCCCCACACACCAGAGGACGTCCAGGCGATGCTCGCCCGCATCGGCCGTCCCGCTCTCGACGCGCTGTTCGAAGACATCCCGGAGGATGTCCGGCTGCGCCGCCCGCTGCATTTGGACGCAAGTCTGACCGAAATGCAGCTTTCCGAGCGCCTCGAGTCTCTGACGGCGCGCAACACCACGGTGTCCAACACGACTTCCTTTTTGGGTGCCGGCGCCTATGACGCCTACATACCGGCCGCAGTGGACGCCCTCGCCTCCCGGCAGGAGTTCTTTACGGCCTACACCCCTTACCAGCCCGAAATCAGTCAGGGCACGCTGCAGGCGCTGTTTGAATATCAAACGGAAATGTGCTCCCTGACCGGGCTGGACGTATCCAACGCATCGGTTTACGACGCCGCGTCTGCGGTAACCGAAGCGGTCCGCATGGCGATAACGCAGACCCGCGCGCACCGTGTGCTGATCGCGGGCGGGCTCCATCCGGGTGTGTTGCGTGCGGTGCGACCGGTCCTCGAAGCCGTCGGTGCGCAGCTCACCGTCCTTCCGCTCACTGGTCTGCGCACCGGACCGGATGCGGCGGCTGCCGCACTTGACGCGGAGCCGGCGGGCACGTTCGCGGCAGTTGTGGTCCAAAGTCCCAACTTCCTGGGTGCTGTCGAGGAAGTGGCCGGATTTGCCCGAGCTGCCGCCGCACGCGGTGCGCTCACGATTCAGTGTGTCATGGACGCATTGTCGCTTGCGGTGTTGCGCTCACCCGGTTCCGCGGGAGCGGACATCGCCGCAGGGAGCGGACAGGGGTTCGGGAGCGGGCTCTCCTTTGGAGGTCCGTCGTTCGGATTTCTCACCGCCAGAGAAAAACTCCTGCGCAGGCTACCCGGCCGCATCGTCGGTGAATCCGTGGACGTGGACGGACGCCGCGCGTACGTGTTGACCCTGCAGGCGCGGGAACAGCACATCCGGAGGGAGAAGGCCACCTCCAACATCTGCAGCAACCACTCCCTGTACGCATTGCGCGCCGCGATGTATCTCGCGTTGGTCGGTCCTGCCGGGTTGCGCGCGATCGCGGAATCGGCCATGCGCGGTGCCCGCGAACTGGAGCGGGGGTTGCTGTCGACCGGCCTGTTCTCCCGGGTGGAGGAGGCTCCCTTCTTCCGCGAATTTGCCTTGCACTGCGCGCTGCCGCCCGCTCTGTTCCATCGCCAGATGCGGGCGCGGGGATTCCAGCCCGGCTATGACCTCTCCGGGCTGGCACCGGAAGACTGTCCGGGTGCGCCGCGGGATGCGGTTTTGTTTTGCGTGACCGAAAAGACCACCGGGGAAGAGATCCGGCGTTTCGTGGAGGCCGTGGCTAGCGTTTCGGCTTCCCGCGCCGACGGAGGTGTGCGATGAAACGGGAACTCCCACTGTTGTTTGAGTGTTCCAGACCCGGCCGCAAAGGAGTGCCGGTCGTCCCGGATACCGCCGGTCCAGGTGCCGCCGAGATGTTGCCGGCCGCGCTATTGCGGCAGGATCCGACCGGTTTGCCCGAGGTGTCGGAGATCGACGTGGTCCGACACTATACCGCGCTCTCCCGCCGCAATTTCGGGGTGGACGACGGCTTCTACCCGCTGGGATCCTGTACGATGAAACACAACCCGCGAATCAACGAATCACTCGCGCGTCTGTCCGGGTTTGCGGACTTGCACCCCGCGACACCAGACGAGGACGCACAGGGTGCGCTGCAGCTGATGGCGGAACTCCAGGACATGCTCGCGGAGATCGCCGGTATGGACGCCTTTTCGCTGGCCCCCGCGGCCGGCGCGCACGGAGAGCTCACCGGGATGCTTATCCTTCGGGCCTGGCATCATAGCCGCG
>JAAYKS010000002.1 GCA_012522285.1 Clostridiaceae bacterium
GTAGTTTTAGACTGGCGCACCGCAGCCGACTTTCTCTCTGGAATGGGCTCGGATGTACGAGGCCTTGTCGTGGTTGCGGTCGTTCATCAGGGTGGTGTAGAGGTGAACCGGACGCACGTCATCGCCCAACAGGCCTTTGTAAGTGGCGATGATCAGGTCGGCCTGCGCCGCGGTGTACCCGAGGTCCTCCATTGCGGTATGCAGTTCTTCCATGGTCCAGGTGAATGACTTTGGGTTGAACAGCGCGGACAGAATGGCGTCATCCTTGTCGTAGCCGGTGATCAGTGGAATGTTCCTGCAATACTCGGAACCTTCCGCGCCGTCGAATGGGTCATATCGGATCACTCTGCCGTCCATGACCAGGGGGCAGACGAAATAGGTATCGACTGTACGGGTCTTGTTGATGTCCCTTTGCGCCTGGATCAGATCCGCCGCGGAGTACTCATACAGTTTCTCCAAGTGATCCTTGTCAATCCCCAGAAAGTCAAGAAGCTGCAGGGTGAACTTTGTCGCTTCCGCGGGGGGACCTGCGTGAAAACCGCCGGACTGGATGATGGCCTTATGTACCATTCCTCTGCATATCGGCATGGACATGAGCGCCGCAACTTTGCCGCCGCCGCCGGACTGGCCGAACAGAGTGACATTCTCCGGATCGCCGCCGAACGCTTCGATGTTGTCATGGATCCACTTCAGAGCCGCGGCCATATCCTGATGGCCGACGTTGGCGGAGTCCTTGAACCTCTCATCCAGCCCGCAAAGATACAGATAGCCGAAGATACCCAGTCGGTGTCCGACCGAGATCAGGATGACATCCTCTTTTTTTGCGATGTTGTAACCGTCATGCCAGTCGGCTTCCGCGGCGCCGGCGATGTTTCCCCCTCCGTGAAACCATACCAGGACGGGGCGCTTTTTCCCGTCGTTCAAACCCTGTGTCCAGAGGTTGAGCGCGAGGCAGTCCTCGGACTGGAATCCGCCGCCCATCTCATTGCTGCCGGTCATCAGTTTTTCGTATGCGGACGGATACGGGGTGCAGCGGATCTCGGGATCCTCCATCCGGGGGGTGTCGCACTGCCAGCATTTGGCGATGTACTCCAGCGCGGGTTTCACGCCTTCCCAGGGCACAAGCGGACGGGGAGGCATGAATCGGTTCTCCCCCTCTGGGGATTCCGCATAGCGCACGCCGAGAAACCGGTACACGCCGTTGATCTGAACCCCTTGAAGCCTGCCCGCTTTTGTAGTGGCAAATGCGTCGTTCCTGATCACTTTTTTTCTCCTCCTGATATGATGTGAACCGGCGAGCCGAACGCTCCCCGGTTCTCAGAACCCATACTGACTATCATGATACACCTTTCCTTCTGTGCCATACGGGAGAGCCAACTTTTCCGATGCGGTATCATCAGCCGTGTAACAAGGCGTATGGATAGTGGGGGCCAAGTGATTACTTTCCGCTCTTCACCATATTCGAACAGAGGATCGCGACAACCCGCAACCTTATGGCTTATTGGCTCCAAAACAAACCACAAGATACCAGATGAGACCCAACATAGTATCGTTGAAAAACCTATGACACAGGCGGTTTAGGCACATAATCAAGCGTTGTCATACAGCTCTGATGCAGCTACGGACCAGCAGGTTGTGGATTCGAACTCTCCCGGGCGCGCCAGTAGACACCTGAAGCTGTTGGGCTTCGGGGGTCTTTCATTAGCAGGGAATGTGCCGGAATCCGCAATGTACGGCTTGCTTTCTGGATAAAGAGGAAGCGGCAAAAAAGCAGCAATTCCACTGGCAAAACGCTGGGCATGTAAGGCGTTCCCTACATGGAATTCCACGCATGCTTTATGTTGTTTCTTTGGTCTCTTTCTCAGACTCAGCCTTTGCTGCTTCTGTGATAGCTTCAGATTCTTTAGGAGCCTCTTCCGCCTCTGGCTCCTGGGCTTTTTCTCTGACCGCTTTGATCAGGGCATAGATCTCATCTTCATTATCATTCACTTCAATATCATCGGTAAAGCTGAAATCAGCTCTGGTGATGGAATCGCCATCCTTTTTGGCTGATACGTCAGTCACGATAACATCGGGCATCGTGGCGGCTTTACCTGTTACCCCCACATCTCCCTTGATGACCTGCAGGTGCAGTCGATTGTGTTTCAATTCCTCTTGTCCGTGGAACGATATCGGAATCTGCATCGTAACCGGTTGATCCACAGACACCAGTTGGATGGAGACATGGATGATCTGTTTATCCACAGGGTGTCTTTGAATGTCTTTGATATAGCCGAATTTCTTTTTGGTTCGTCCGATCGAAATCCAAACCCTTGCATTTGATCCATGTCTGGACACAATCTTGTTTAGTTCACTGGCATCGAACTGCACAGCCGTAGACGTCGTATCCGATGCGTTCAGGACGCCAGGAATGAATCCAGCTTGTCTTACTTTTTTCGGTTTATCAGTTCTCAGTACGGTTTTCAGAATAATTTCTTCCATAACAGACTCCTTCTGGCGTAACGCCATTGGGTGGATCTAGACAAATCCAGTTGCTTCTATCTTTATTCAGTATAACCTATACCGAATCATTTATCTCGAATCTCAACATGACATGGCCCAGCAGGAGCATAAGATCCTTAAACGGCTACGGACCAGAAGGTTGTGAATTCGATTTCCGCCGGGCGCGCCAGATACCCCCCTAAGCTGTCTAGCATCGGGGTTTTTCGTAGCCTGAAGGCGTATCGGAATCCGCCGGTTGTGGTTTATTTACATCTTGCTTTTCGAAAAACCACCGGCATTGAAAATGCAATACTGCCACTTAATAACTGGACTTGACAAAAATGCACAACGGGTATACTTATATTATGTATCATAGTATTTTGGGCATGCGAAACGTCAGGGTTGTTGATGGAGAAGAGGGTATGCGGTATATGCGCCGGGCAGGGGTCATCGTTCTTTTCCTGATGGTTCTGGTTGTACTTTCAGCCTGTACTGCAAGAGAAAAAGAAAGGGAATTGGAAAACGGAAAAGAGACCAGTACGGCTGCGGTTCAACAAGAAAAAGAGCCGTTCCTTGAGCGCTTTCTGTCCGAGGATCAACAGTCTGTCCAGATGGAGAATCTGGAATGGGGAATGACGCTTGACAACGTACTTGAAACGCTTGCCCTGGGGGAAGGCACCTATTCCATCATCAGACAGAATGATAACGATCCGGATGACCCTGTATCACAGATTGTAGTGAGCGAACAAATCGTAATCGGCCAGATTCCTGTGGAAGCGTTGCGTGTTTTTGCTTTCCTGGACGACGCCCTCTATCTAGGGGAATACAGCATGACGTTTGAACGGGTCGAAGACATGGTCGCCGTGTGTGCTTCCCTGCAGGATCAGATTGAGCAGCTGGATCTGAACAATCGGCTCTTGAGGATTCCGTCATCGTATGATAGCAGCCTGGATCTTTTAAGTGAAGATCGGGTGCGCGCCTGCTATGAGGGAAAGGCGTTCGGGGAATTGTTCTGGGTGGGGACGTCTTCAAACGAATTCCACATTGCCATCCCTGAAGGCGATGATCCGGGTCTAAATCACACACTGATCATTCGCGTGGAATCCGGTCAGATCCCGCATGTTTGATGTACCGGAATCTGTTCAGCGCTTCTGATGCGGACGCGGGAGCGCGACTGTATAAGACATCCGTAATCACAAACGAACTGTGTCCTTGTACATGTGATAGAATTTTCGTGATGGATTTTATTGCATACGCGGTTTTTCGTTCTGGTTTTTGCCCATCGATATCTCCAACGTGTTACGGTATACAGAGTCAACTTCAGCGAAAGGATGTTGAATCATGAAAAAGTCTGTAGATTACTCAAAAATTCGTGGCTTCAATTACACACAGCCGAATGGTTGGGATGACCGGGATGCCTGGTCGCACTACTCCCACGACATCGTCGAACGCGATATGTGTTACGCAGAGAGACTGAAGCTGAACAGTGCCCGTATTTTTATCCCCTATTCCTGTTACAGGGATCAGCCGGCTACATTTCTTGCAAACGAGAAAGATTTTGTACGTACGGCATGGAAACATGGAATTTCCACCAATCCTATTGTTTTCTTCGGATTTTTCGGTTCGGACTCTTGGGAAGATGAAATTGTCCGTACCGATGGCGAAACGATGCGTCCGGTCATCAAGACAATCCGTGACCCTTCTCTTTGGGTCAAGGGCGAGGAATATTTTGACCGTCTGTACGAAGCCATCGGCAACGAGCCGGGACTTTTGTTCTGGGATCTCTTCAATGAACCGGGTTTCACGGACAACTTTGTCACCTGGTACGATGAGGAGCCGGGGTATGTCGGTGATTTTCGGCCGGGACGTCCGAACATGCAGGAGTTGCGTGAAAAACAGGAGCTGGTCTGGGCTTACGTCCGTCATTTCTGCAAGTATGTCAAATCCAAAGATCCCGACCATGACATCGGTGTCGGCAACATCTTCATCTGGGAGACCGAGCCGAGCAAGACGGCAGAGCTCGTCGATGTCATCGTCTTCCACGATTACTCTGCCACCCGTGCGCGCCTGCGTGAAGCGCTCGATATGGCCGTTGCCCTCGGCAAGAAGTACAACAAACCCGTTCTGGACAACGAGATGTGCTGTATCGCCCGCGGCAATCCCTATGATATGGCGATTGAGTTGCATGATGAATACGGCATCGGTTGGTATCTGTTCGAGCTGATGATCGGTGTTGACGGCTGGAACCGCGTTCACGGCGTTGTCTATCCCAACGGTACGGTTCGCGACCCGGCGATCGTCTCGGCTATTTACGGCTTCCATCGCAATCGCGAGGAAAGTATTGTACAGTCCGATATCGGTCAGGAAGATTACGTCAACCGCGCAATCTACTATGCCGACAAAGTACTGCACGAAACACGCCGCCCGCGCCGCCGCGACCATTCCATGGATGCCAAAGAACTGCTGGAAGCCTGTGAATTTGCGGCAAACCTCCTCGAGGGCGGCGAACTCGTTTCGATGGCCTGTCCACCGACTGCAAAAATCGAGGCCTATCGCCGCATGAAAAACCCCAACTGTTTCGAGATCCGCGACTTTCTGATGGAACTGATCGAGACGCTAAAAAGAACCACCCACTATGTCAAAGAAGACCCCTCTTTCCGTGAACTGCGTATCTGATCTTCTGCGTTCTTTATCTTCTCTCGTCCCTATTCATCATTGCCATGAAAAGGGGAGCAGGCATAGCTGCTCCTCTTTTTGTGGTAAAGCCTACGCACATGGCACAATGTTCGTCCAACTCGTTGCTTGACCGGATCCTTCGAGCCCATAGCCCACATGTGCTACAATTCGAGAAGATTCTGATGCAAGGAAGCCTTATACAACCGCGTATGGGATGCATGAATACGGCATCTGGATCCGCTAAATCAATACGGTTACACTTCGCGTTTTTGAGAGGACACACCTATGACAAAACTGCCTGATACCATGAAAGCCCTGGTTGCCTACAGTGCGGACCACTACGTGCTGGAAACGGACTGGCCCCGCCCGGTTGCTGGTCCTGGTGAAATCATCATCAAAGTGGAAGCTTGCGGCGTCTGTGCAGGCGATGTCAAAGCCAAGCACGGTGCGGAACGGTTCTGGAAAGATTTCATCATCGCCCCGGTGATCCCCGGTCATGAATTTGTCGGTCATGTGGCGGAATTGGGGGAAGGGGTGACCGGATTTGCCATGGGCGACCGCGTGGTCTCTGAGCAGATCGTTCCGTGCGGCAAGTGCAGATTCTGCACGACCGGAAAATACTGGATGTGCGAAGTCCATGACATCTACGGATTCAGAGACCGCGTGAACGGCGGTATGGCAGAGTACATGCGCCTGCCGGCCAACGCGCGTACCTTCAAGATCCCGCAGAATATGCCCATTGAAAAGGCTATCCTCATCGAGCCATTCGGATGCTCCAAACACGCCGTGGATCGCGCGGATATCGGGCTGGAGGACATCGTTGTGATTTCCGGCTGCGGTACCCTGGGACTCGGGATGGTTGGCATCGCCCACCTCAAGAATCCGAAGTTGCTGATCGCGCTCGATATGCAGGACAACCGTTTGGAAAAGGCCAAAGAATTCGGCGCGGATCTTGTGTGGAATCCCGGAAAAGTCGATGTGGTCTCCGAGATCAGTAAAATAACGGAAGGCTATGGTTGCGATATCTATATCGAAGCGACCGGCCATTCGGCAAGCGTCGCGCAGGGGATGGCCATGATCCGAAAGCTTGGTAGGTTTGTCGGATTCAGCGTATTCGGTGCGCCCACGACACTGGACTGGTCAGTGATCGGTGACCAGAAAGAACTGGATGTACTGGGATCCCACTTGAGTCCGTACTGCTTCCCAGCAGTCATCGACTGGATCGACAAAGACAAAATCGGCACGGCCGGAGTTGCAAAGCATATTCTCCCTCTGGAAGACTGGGAGAAAGCCTACCAGATGGCGGAGACCGGAGCGGACGGCGGGTTCAAAGTGATCTTGAAACCCTGACGAGTCGTATGGCAGACCCGTTCACTCACGAAGCCTACCGTTTGTATTGCGCGACCTTTTCTGTGATATGAAAGCAAGATTCTCCCCGGTATTCGTACCCGTCCGGTTGGCTCTTCGCGTGTGATTCGGACAACCCGGACGGCAGTATGCTCTTGTCCGCGTATTCTCCATTCTCTACGGACAACGGTGCTCTGGCAGCTTTGGCACTTTCTTTTTGTCATGGAAAAACATGTCCCGTACAGCAGAATAGGTAAAGCCAAAAACCATTTTGAGCGGTATAATAGGCAAGGCAGTAAAATAAATGAAGGACGATCCGGACAAGGATCCGCCGACGGCCATATGGCTGGTCGGTAAACAAGAACAAAACATGAAGGAGAAAGAGAGCATGATCAAGAATGTCCTCGTCACTGGCGGTTCCGGCCGTCTGGGCAACTTTGTTTGCCCCTACCTGAAGAGCCAAGGCTACAATGTCGTATCCACCGACCAGGTGCCCGCCCCGAAAGAGA
>JAAYKS010000093.1 GCA_012522285.1 Clostridiaceae bacterium
AACGGCCGCCGGATCGGGCGATACGTCCTCGGGACGGACTACAAGATCCCGAACGCGTCGGCTGAAAGCTACATCTCTTACGCGGACTACGCGGTCGCGATGGTGGACGAGCTAACCCGGAAGGATTTCGTGGGCAAGCGTTTCACCGCGGTCTCTGACACCAGCTACATCCAGCGGGAAAAAGAATACTCCTTCTTTGACATCACCCAGAACCCCTTTGTCCGCAAATACGGCTACTTCGGGATCTACTCCCGGGCTGGCGGATTCAGCCGCTCCGGGGTCAACTACGGCTCCGCCCGGCTCAGCATCGGCTCCAGGCGCGGCGCCATATCGGAGTGGCCCGACAACCGTCTGATGGACCTCTTCCCGGTTTACAAAGGCGCCAAAGTCGCGTACTCCGTCAAAACCGGACCGACCGAAATCCAGATGAAGACCCTGTACGGCACCATCACGCTGTGTTTCCCTGAGCCCTCCCTCCTGTACATCAAGGGAGAAGGCGGGATCAGCCTCAAGATGGAGATCGACAAGACCCAGTCCGGGATCATCAAAAAGCGCAAAAACAAGGCCTGGGAGACCTACTACCGCTGGATCGGGAGCCTGGTCTTCAATCCGCTCCAGGGCGACATCGACATGGACGCCCGGTGGAACTGGGAAACCCTCACTACCCCCAAGGTCAAGGCGCTTGTGCAGCCGGACGAGAACGGATCCTTCCTCCTAGCCGTCGAAGAGTCCAAATACGCGGGCGTCGTCCGCGACCAGTATCCGACTTATGAAGAAGGGCTTGCCGACGTCAACGCCGACTGGGAGTCCTTCCTGGCCACCATCCCCCACTTTGTCAAACCTTTCGAAGAGCGCCGCGGCGAGGCGGCCTACATCCTGTGGTCCCACCTGGTCGGTCCGTCCGGAAAGGTCAAGCGGCCCCTGATGTACATGTTCGGCACCAGCTGCGCCTCCTCCTGGCAGATGTGCCACAACGCCGTCGCACTCGAGGGCGACCCCGCGTTGGCGGCCGAGCTGATGATCAACCCGCTGGACGAGGCAAGCCCCGTCGGCCAGCTCCCCGACTTTTACGACGACATGCGCGGCCATTACATGTGGTTCAAGCCGCCGCTGCAGGGCTGGACGCTCAAATGGATGATGAAAAAACACGACCTGGCGAGCGTATGGCCCCGCGAGAAGATCGAAACCATGTACGAGGGCTTCGGCAAGTGGGCGGACTGGTTCCTCAAATACCGGGACGACGACCACGACGGGCTGCCCCAGTACGAACACGGCGACGAGGCGGGCTTTGACGACAACACCGCGTTCATGGAGTACTCGACGATCGAGTCCCCCGACCTGTGCGCCTATCTCGGCCTGCTGTACGAGTCGCGCGGCGACCTGGGCAAAATGCTCGGCAAGGACGCGGCAGAGATCGAGGACTGGTATCGCAAATCGCGCGAGATCATCGACCTCATGGTCAAAACCTTCTGGAACGGCGAGCGCTTCATCGCGATGAAGAGTGGCACCCACGAAGAGATCGCGACCGGTTCCTGCCTGTTCTACATGCCGATCGTGCTGGGCAACCGGCTGCCGAGGGACATCCTCGACAAGATGGCGGCCGACCTGTCCGAAGAGGGCGAGCTCCTCACGGAATACGGCCTCGCATCGGAAAAACTCTCGAGCGACAATTTCCGGACCGTCGAAATGGCCAAGGGGTTCATCCTCCCGCCGACCCAGCTCCACATCGTCACCGGGCTGTACGACGCCGGGTACGAGGAACTGGCCAAAAAGATCGCGTCGAGGTACTGCAAAGCGATATATGACTTCGGGTTCTGTATGCTGATCAACCCTCTGACCGGCAATTTCGGCGGAGGATTCGGAGGCAGCTGGCCGGCTTGTGCCTACATTGTGCTGGCGGATCTCGCCAGCAACATGTGAGAAGTCGTCTTCAGACGAAAAGGAGCGAATAAGATGAAAGTAGCAGTCATCGGTGCGACCGGCAAAGCCGGCAGATTGATCGCCAAAGAGGCAAAAAGCCGCGGATATGAAGTGACCGCCGTCACGCGTCCCTCCTCGATCGGACGTTTGGAAGACGACTATCCGGTCATCGCCAAAGACATCTTCGACCTGACCAGCGAGGATTTCCGCGGATTCGACGTGGTGGTCGACGCGTTCGGCACGGATTTCGGCAAGCCTGGAAACGAGTACATGCACGTGACCACCGTCGAACATCTGATTCAGGTCATGGAACCCCTCCCCGAGACGCGCCTGATCGTGATCGGCGGCGCGGGCAGCCTGTTCAAAGACGAGACCCGGACCAAACGCGTGCTCGAGTTCATCCCCCCCGCGGTGCGCGCGGTGCCGGAGGCCTCGTTCGAAGCTTACAAAAAACTCCAGGCCAGCAAGATCAACTACTCGTTCATGAGCCCGGCCGAGACCTTTGACGCCGGCGGCCCCCGAACCGGCAAGTACACCCTCGGGACTGACGTCGCGATCCTCAACTCGGTCAACCGCAGCTACATCACCTACGCGGACTACGCAGTCGCGATGGTGGACGAGTTTGAAAACAAGCAGTTCGTCCGCAAACGCTTCACCGCGGTGTCCGAAGCCAAGTTCAAAAACGACGCCAAGAACGACTTCATGTTCGGCCCCAACGCGTTCACCCGGTACGGGTCCTACTTCGGGATCTACGCCGGACCGGGCAGCAGCGGCGGGTACGCCGGCGGCGATCTGTACATCGGATCCCGCCGGGGCATCATCACCTCCGTGCCGACCAACCGGCTGATCAGCATCTACCCGATCCACCACGGAAAAAAGGTGCCCTATGCGGTCATGGCGACCGCGACCGAACTGACGCTCCGGACCCAGTACGGGAACCTCAAGATCTGCATGGCGGAAGACAAGCTGATGATGATCAAGGGCGAAAACGGCCTCGGCATCCGGATGAACAAGCAGATGGTCCCCCACGAGATCATGAAACCGCGCGGCGACAAAGCCTGGGAAGGCGCGTTCCGCTGGGTGTGCTGCATGGTCTTCAACCCGCTCCAGGGGCGCATCGACATGGACGCGAAGTGGGACTGGGAAAAGCTCACCACCCCG
>JAAYKS010000094.1 GCA_012522285.1 Clostridiaceae bacterium
CCAGCCGCGTCGCGCGAGATCCGGAACAGGCCGCCCGGTTGTGGCGGCTGTCTGAACAGCTGTGCGGATTGACAGGAGAGAAGACAACGCACGAGTGAGATATGTCGAAAAATCGACTATAGTCGAAAAAAGTTGAGAAATGGGTAATTTATCGATCATGCTCGAAAAACAGGTCCAAGAATGAAACCCTACTGCGCTGACAACCGCTCCGCGGTCCAGTCGAACGCCTCCTCTGCCGAGGCACCTCGCCGCATCAACGCGGCGAGTCCTTCAGCCGTATCGGGATTACGCCCCAGCAACACACCCTCCGGACAATCTACCGCCCATGCGTCCAGGAGCCGCTCAGCCCCGGACCGCTGGAGTGAAAACAACGTGTGCCATACGATCTGCACTCCCTCCATCACGGGATAGGGTCCTTCGAAACGAATGCGCTTGTCCCGGACAAAGCGGATCGCGTCCGCGAGCAACGTCGCCCCGGCAATCCGGTCGCGCGCCGCATACGCGACATGCCTGATATTGTCCATAACGATCGCTCCGAAACATAGCGGACAGGGCTCCAACGTCGTGAACAGCGTAAATTTCCGGATGTCGGGATGGGAATCCTCCTGTACCTGCAGAATTGCGTTGATCTCCGCGTGCGCGATCTTGTGTCCCGCGATCTGCGGTGGCGGACACGTGGCAGACCGGATTCGATTGCGCCCGGTCGCGACGACCTGGCCCTCTGCGTCCAGGATCGCGGCCCCGATCGGGACCGTGCCGTCGACATAGGCTTCCCACGCCATGGCAAATGCCGCCTGAAATCCGGGACCCAGTTTTGCAAATCGCATGGATGCCTCCTCGCAACTTTCTCTACTCAAGTAAAAAATCCATCAGGTTCTTCATACGGATGCCACGGTCGTTCGTCTCCTGCGGATAGACATCCATACTGAGGATGACTTTTTCATAGTTGTCGCCAAGTTCCAGCAACGGGCGCAATTCCCTCTCGCGTGTGGCGGGGTCTGTCAGAGACGCGGTGATCTGTATGTACAAAACAGCATCGGATCGAGTGGCGACAAAATCCACCTCGAGATTGTCGACTTTCCCGACTGTCACCTGGTATCCACGGCGAAGCAGTTCGAAAAAGACTACATTCTCATACACACGGCCATAATCCGCATGACCAAAGCCCAGCAGTTCGTTGCGAATCCCGGTATCGGTGAGGTAGTACTTGGCGTTTGTTTTCAGCAAAGCCTTGCCCCGCGTGTCATAGCGGTCAGCCCGATAGATGATATATGCGGTTTGCAGCATCTTGAGGTAACTGTCCACCGTGTCCGGTGTGGTTTTGTGACCCGTACTCCCCAGGTAGTCGCTGATTCTCTTTGTGTTGACCGGATTGCCGATATTGCCGGCCAGATAGATCATGATCCGTTCGAGGAGAGCCCCGTCGCGGACCTGGTTTTTGGCGATGACATCCTTGAGGATGACCGTACTGTATATCCCGGCCAGATAGGTCCTCAAGACTTGCGGATCGTCCTGTAGGCTGAGGATGGTTGGGAGTCCGCCATACTGAAGGTAGCGGTTCCACAATGCTGTTGTCCGGGCGGGATCCATGGGATGCAGGCTTTCGTCCTCTTCGGCAAACAGCAGATACTCTCGAAACGACAGCGGCCAGACATGGATTTCCACATATCGCCCGGATAGCAGGGTCGAGAGCTCGGATGACAACAGGTACGCATTGGAGCCCGTGATGGTGATGTCGACGTCCAGGTCGACACGAAAAGCGTTGACTGCCTTTTCCCATCCGTCGATGAGCTGGATTTCGTCCAGCAG
>JAAYKS010000095.1 GCA_012522285.1 Clostridiaceae bacterium
TCCTGATGCTGCATCTGTTCCACCGGCACGCAGACCGGATCCGACTGGCGAACCTCGCCCAGACGATCAACGTTCTGCAGTCCATCTGTCTCACCGACGGGGAACGGATGGTGCGTACCCCCACCTGTCACGCGTTCGATCTGCTCAAAGAGCATCAGGACGGGGAGGTGCTGGAGGTCGAATGGACCGATCGGCCGGCGTCTGTCCGGTACGATCTGCCGCAGGTCGAGCTCTCTGCGTCGATCAAAGAAGGGGCCGTGCATTTATCCGCGGTGAATCTGTCCGCAGACAAGCCCGCGGAAGTGACGCTGCGGATCGCGGGGGGTGCCATCTCTGAAACCTCCGGTCGGATGATCGCGGGGGACGTAACCGCGCACAACACATTTGAAGACCCCGACCGGGTTTCGATCCAGGTGCTTCCCGTCGACAGTGCAGGGTCGGACGGCATTGCGTTCCAACTGCCGCCATGCGGGATCGCGGGGATTCAGATCCGAACGCGATAAGAGAAACACTTCCCTCAGGAGAGGTCCTTCCCCACGGGAAGGGCCTTTTCGATTAAGTCATTTATTTTTGACAATCTGTGTGCATCGTTGCAATTGACCTGATAAAATAACGCTAACCGATCTTTCCTACCCGACCTGCCGTGCAAAGGCGTGCGGCCTGGCGAGCAGACGGATTTGACAGACCCCTTTTTGCCCGCCCCTCTACAGGAGCACTCCATGAATATTGAACTTTTGGTGGGAATGCTCAGCAACGCCCTTTTGATGCTGGGATTGTTCGTCATTTACGAAATCAGCGACCACCTCCCCGCGAAATGGGACAAAGTGTGGCGGTACGTCACCGGTTTGCTGACGGCGGCCATCTGCGTCGTCATCATGGCGGCCCCCTACGAACTGCGTCCCGGACTGGTTTACGACACCCGAACCATCCTGATCAGCGTTACCGCGCTGATTTTTGGTCCGGTGCCGACTCTCATCACTGCGGCAACGGCCACGGGGTACCGCATCTGGATGGGCGGCATCGGAATGATCCCGGGAATCGGGACCATCGTCACGAGTGCCGTGATTGGATTGGTGTGGCGCCGCTGGGTGTTCCACAGGTCCCGGCAGATCCGCTGGAAATGGCTCAATCTTTATGTCATGGGGCTGGTCGTCCACATCCTGATGCTGGCATGCATGTTCCTGATGCCGCTGGAGGAAGCCATGGAAACCATCTCCCACATCGCGGTTCCCGTGATGGTGGTGTATCCGGTCTTTTCCGTACTGCTGGGAATGCTGCTGTATCACGGTCAGGAGCGCAGAGACTCGGTCGAGCAGCTGCGCGAAAGCGAGGAGCGGTTCCAGATGCTGTTCAACCGCGCCCCGATGGGTTACCAGTCGCTGGACAAAGAGGGCTATTTCATCGATGTCAACCAGCAATGGCTGGACGTGCTCGGATACGACCGGTCAGAGGTCGTCGGGCATTGGTTTGGGGCATTTGTACCCGAAGCGGACCGGCAGGATTTCACCGAACGGTTTGAACATTTCAAGGACCAGGGGCGCATCTCGTGTGAGGTCCGGCTGATTCACAAAACCGGGAGGGTGATTCACTTTGCGGTCGAAGGCCGCATCGGGCATGGCGCGGACGGCATTTTCCTCCAGACCTATTGCATCCTCCAGGACATCACCGAACAGAAAAAGGCAGAGGCCGAGCTGTTGTTCGCCAGTTACCATGACTATCTGACCGGACTGTACAACCGGCGTTTTCTGGATCAGGAAATGCAGCGGATGCAGACGGAAGAAGCGTATCCCGTATCGGTGGTGATGGGGGATATCGACGGGCTCAAACTGGTCAACGACGCGTTTGGACACGACCGCGGAGACGACCTGATCCGTACAGCCGGTAAAATTCTGGCTGCGTGTGTGCGGCCGGGAGATGTGCTCGCACGGACCGGCGGAGATGAGTTTTTCATCCTGCTGCCGCACACCGACGGCGTCACGGCCTACGCATTGATCCAGCAAATCACGGTTGCCTGTCAGACTTACAATGACAACATCCCGGACGATGCGCTGCATATCTTTATCTCACTCGGTTACGGGACCATGGAGAGTCCGGATGATGAGTATCCGGATGCCCTGCGCGTGGCCGAAGACTACATGTACCAGCGTAAACCACTCGTGGACAAAAGCCCGCACAGCTCCATTCTCAAATCGATCACGACCACCATGCAGGCGCGGAGCTTTGAGACCGAGTCGCACGCGGAACGGCTGGTCCAGATCACCCGCAACATCGGTACCGCGATGGGGTTGGGCGAGCAGGAGCTCGACTTGCTGCATATGTTGTCCAAACTCCACGACATCGGCAAGATCGGCATTTCGGACCAGATTCTCAACAAGCCGGGCAAGCTCACGGATGAAGAGTGGACGGAAATGAGAAAACACCCGGAGATCGGGTATCGGATCGCGTCCGCTTCTCCTGCGCTGTCGGTCGTTGCGGAGACCGTGCTGACCCACCACGAGCGGTGGGACGGAAAAGGATATCCCCGGGGACTGAGCGGAGAAGCCATTCCGCTCGTGTCCCGCATTTTGGCGGTGGCGGACGCCTACGACGCGATGACCGAACAGCGGCCTTATCGCGATCCCCTGTCTCCCGAGGAAGCGTTTGCGGAAATCGAACGTTGTGCCGGTACACAGTTCGACCCGTCTGTCGCGCGTGTGTTTTTGGAAATGGCGCGTTCGGGCAGACTGGCGGATGAACCGTCCGACTCCCTATAGTCCCATTT
Organism: Clostridiaceae bacterium; assembly: GCA_012522285.1. Lineage (GTDB taxonomy): Bacteria > Bacillota > Clostridia > Saccharofermentanales > UBA5734 > JAAYKS01. The sequence goes on from JAAYKS010000095.1 coordinate 2,762, forward strand.
TGGCCCCCCAGGCTACCAACTCCAGACTGTTGCGTACGTTGAGCTTGTCGCGAATGGCGAACAGCTGATTCCGGATGTGCCCTTCACTCAGATGCAAATGGCGCGCGATTTCGGCGTGCGTACGGCCTGCTGTCATCAGACGGACGATTTCGATTTCTCGCGGACTCAACTGATGCAGGCTTCCCGCGCCTTCCGGGGAGGAAAGAGATTCTTCCGTGAGGTGGTTGCGCAGCATAGCATGCACGCCGCGGTCAAATGTGGCAAGTCCATTGGACACATTTTTGACTGTGGCTGCGATCACTTCCCCCCGGGCACCTTTGACAAGATAGCCGTCGCACCCGGTTCGTACGGCCTGCAGCACATGGTCCTCTTCCTGAAACATCGTCAAAATCACAACCTTGATATCCGGGTGCGCCCGTTTGATCTGCCGTCCTGCTTCAATGCCGTCCATACCCGGCATCCGGATGTCCATCAGGACCACCTCCGGCAGCAGCCGCCCGCACAATTCAACCGCATCCAGGCCGTTCCGTGCGATGCCGGCGACGTGGATGCCTTCCAGCCCCTCGATGTTCCGCTGGAGGGCGGCGGCTGCTTCGTACTCGTCGTCAACGATCAGCACACGGATCATGACGGTGTACTCCTCTCTTCCAGTCCTGCCGTCGTCTGATGACGAGGCACAATCACCTTGACGACAAAACCGCCGTCATCCGGGGAGCCGTATTCGAGTGTGCCGCCGAGCGCACTGGCACGGGATCGCATGTTCGTCAGGCCGTTGCCGCGGACAATTTCTTTGCAGCCGGCGCCGTCGTCGGAGATGTAAAGGCGCAGGTCGTCCGGATTTTGTTTGAGTACCACCTGAATGGTTTCGGGTCTCCCGTGTTCGACCGCATTGTGAAGCGCTTCCTCGCAGATGTAGTACAGGTGTTCGGGATGACGCATTTCGTCCGGACCCTCTCCTGATGAAACCAGGTGATCAAAGGTGATGTGGACTCCCTGTCGCCGGGTCCGTGCGATCAGATGTTCCAGTGCGAGAGACAGGCCGTGCTCGGCGACATCGACCGGGCAAAGTGGGTCCAAGATGCGCCGTAGGTCCAGGA
>JAAYKS010000096.1 GCA_012522285.1 Clostridiaceae bacterium
CTCGTAAAGTGCCTGGATGACATTGCCGCGGCTTTTCCCGATACATCCGTCCATGTGGCGGTTACAGGATCGGGAGGGCTGGGTGTTTCCCGCGCGATCGGGGTGCCGTTTGTGCAGGAGGTCGTCGCGGAAACAGCGGTGGTCCGGGAGCGACTGCCGGACACCGATGTCATCATCGAACTGGGTGGAGAAGACGCCAAAATTACCTATATGAAACCGGTACCCGAACAGCGCATGAACGGAACCTGCGCGGGGGGGACGGGCGCTTTTATCGACCAGATGGCCCAATTGCTGCAAACAGACGCAGCCGGTCTGGACCGTCTTGCGGCAAAATCCACCCAGCTCTATCCGATCGCGTCCCGTTGCGGCGTGTTTGCGAAGACTGACCTGCAGCCGCTGCTGAACGAGGGTGCCTCGCGCGCGGACTTGGCGGCATCGGTGTTGCAGGCCGTGGTGACCCAGACCATCGCAGGTCTGGCCTGCGGCCGCCCGATCCGCGGTCATGTCGTGCTGCTCGGCGGCCCTCTTCACTATCTTGCCTCCTTGCGCAGTGCCTTCTCCCGGACGTTGGAAGCGCAGACCTTATCCATCGTCACGCCTCCCGATGCGCAACTGTTTGTCGCCCTGGGGGCGGCAAAGCTCGCACATGGCGATCCGGTCCCGCTTTCCGACATCGCCGACAGGTTCCGCAACGCCTCCGGCCTGGAGCAGGATGTCGGCCGTATGCGGCCGCTGTTTCTCGACGCTGCCGAAAAGGCGGCCTTTGACACACGCCATGCGCGCGCCGACGTCGAAATCGAGGACATCTCAAAAATAAAAGGTGCCTGTTATCTCGGTATCGACGCGGGTAGCACCACGACCAAGGCGGTCCTGATCGATGAGGAGGCCAGGATCTATTTCACCTACTACGCGGGCAACAAGGGCAATCCGGTCGCGTGCGCGCGTGACATCCTGGATACCCTGTACCGGCAGATGCGTCCGGATGCATGGATCGCCCGTTCCTGTGTGACCGGATACGGCGAAGGCCTGATCCAGGCCGCATTTGGCGTGGACGACGGGGAAATCGAAACCATGACGCATTTCACCGCGGCTCGCCACTATATGCCAAATGTCGATTTTGTCATCGACATCGGCGGGCAGGACATGAAATGCATGCGGGTCCGCAACGGGGTGGTCGACAGCATCATGCTCAACGAGGCTTGTTCCTCGGGCTGCGGATCCTTTATCCAGACTTTTGCCGAAACCCTCGGCATGGACGCGCATTCGTTTTCCTTAGAAGCCATACGATCTGCCAATCCGGTGGACCTCGGCACACGGTGTACGGTCTTCATGAATTCACGGGTGAAACAGGCGCAAAAGGAAGGCGCTACGGTGGGAGACATTTCAGCGGGTCTATCCTACGCGGTGGTCCGGAACGCTCTCTATAAAGTGATTAAAATCCGGGATACGTCCCAGCTGGGGGAACACATCGTCGCACTGGGCGGCACATTCCTCAACGATGCGATCCTGCGCTGTTTTGAACTTGTTTCGGGTCGCGAGGTCATCCGTCCCAGTATCGCAGGCCTCATGGGCGCGTTCGGTGCCGCTTTGATCGCCCGGGAACGGGCGGACGGATCTCCCAGTACACTGGTCGGCGCGGATCGGCTGCAGGCATTCCAGATGGATACGACAAGCGCGCGTTGCCGCCTGTGCACCAACCAGTGCCGGTTGACGGTCTCCCGTTTTGACAACGGCCGCTCCTATATCTCCGGAAACCGTTGCGAAAGGGGAGCGGGCCGGCAACAATCCTCCCTGCATCCCGTGAATTTGTTTACCTACAAATACGACCGGCTGTTTTCGTACAAACCTCTCCCGGAGGAGCAAGCGCCCAGAGGAGTGATCGGGATCCCGCGGGTACTCAATCTCTATGAAAACTATCCATTCTGGCATACGGCACTGACCCGACTGGGGTTTCGCGTCCTTTTATCGGACCGCTCCACCCACGCGATTTTTGAGAAGGGGATGGAAACCATCCCGAGCGAAAGTGTCTGTTATCCGGCCAAACTGGTCCATGGACACATCGTCGATCTGGTGGAGC
>JAAYKS010000097.1 GCA_012522285.1 Clostridiaceae bacterium
TCGCGGCACCGGTTACGTGCTGGCGTACAACGAGCCCAACCGTTCCATGTACGACAATCTGGAGACCTGCCCCGAAAACCTCAAGCTGTTCTTTTACCGGTTGCGGTACGACACCATCCTGAATTCCGGCAAGACGTTGCTGCAGCACATCTACGATACCCACTTTGAAGGGGTCGAGGATGTCTAGGTGTTCGTGCAGAAATGGGACGAACTCAAAGGACTGGTGCCGGACGACGTGTTCGCCCGTGTCCAGGCCAAATTCCGTCAGCAGCTGGAACATTCCAAAGAATGGCGCGACGTCATCAACACATATTTCTTCAGGCGTACGGGAATCCCAGATATGCATGGAAGGCTCATTTACGATTGATTCCTGTTCTACAACCGCAAAATGACAGTCCGCCCGGAAAGCACCAGCTCCCGGGCGTATTTTTTATGGGAGGTGTGGTGGATTATCAGGAATCTTTCAGGTCCGTCGTACGGTTCTTCTTTATTCGGAGTGAGAACATTCCGACGAAAAAGACGACTGGAAATACCGAGGCTGCCAGCAGTCCGATCCGGAGCGCTCCCGACCCGGCATCTGAAAACAAAACGTTCGCGAGAGTGGCCAACGGCCCTGGCCGGCTGGCCAGATCGTACACCAGACCTGCGATCCAGGGACCGGCAGACCCGCCCAGATCCCCCGCGACCGCCAGTGCACCAAACAACGCGGTCCCTCCAGCCGGAAAGCGGGCCGCGCTCAAGCTGAGGGTGCCAGGCCACATCAGGGCAACCGTAAATCCACAAGCCGCACAACCCGCCAACGCCGCCACAGGGCTCCGGGCAAAGATCGCCAGTGCGTAACAGGCAACGCAGGCGAACCCGCTCACCCACAACAAGCGCCGCAAATCGACGCCCGCGCCGCGCAACCCGTACCAGGTACGCACGATTCCCATAAACACGGCCAAAAGCCCCGGCCCCAGCAGATCGCCGACAATCTTAGGAATTCCGAGTCCCTGCTCCGCAAACAAGGACGACCATTGTGTCATGGTCAATTCGCTCGCGCCCGCACAAAGCATCAGCAACACCGCGGTACGGAACAAGCCTGATCGGCTCAGCCGCCGGAGGGGTGTCGTCGTTTTCCCGTCCGGCAGAGACGGCATCGGCACTTTCCGGAAACGCAGGAGATTGTAAAGGGGGAGGATCGCCCACAATACGGGCAGTACAAACCACAGTTGCTCACCCGCCAACCGGATGGCCACAGTCGACAGTAAAATGACGGCCGCCTGTCCCCAGCAGTAAAACGAATGCAACAGGCTCATCGCGGAGGCTTTTTCCTCTCCGGGTAGCGCGTCCACGATCGGACTCATCAGTACTTCGATGAATCCGCCCCCGATCGCATACAAGATGACGGCAATCGCCAGTCCCGGATAGGGTGCTGAAAACAAAAAGGGAAACACCCCGAGTGCAACCAGGCCGGCTGCGCAAAATCCGTGGGCCAGTACGACACCGAACCGGTAACCGACCCGGTCCGCATATCGCATCGCAATCAGATCGGCCGCGATCTGGGTCCCAAAATTGAGCAGCACCAGTCGTCCGACCTGTTCATACGACAGCCCGAACGAGTTGCGGAACAGGACAAACAGGAGAGGCGCGAGATTGTTGACGATCGCCTGGGTGACAAACCCGAGATAGCAGGAATGAAGTGTCGGCCGATAAGGATGTGCCCCGCCCGCGGCCGGCGGAGCGACAGGCACCATGGAGACCATCAGGACAGTCGCCCGATGAATTCCCGGACCCTGGAGGGACCTGCGGCAAAGATTTCGTCCGGGGTGCCTTCCGCCTGCACGACGCCGTTTTCCATGAAAAGGATCCGGTCGGACAGGTCACGTGCGAACTGCATCTCATGTGTGACGATGATCATCGTCATATGCTCGCTCGCCAGATCGCGAATGACCCGGAGCACCTCCCCGGTCAGTTCCGGGTCCAGCGCAGACGTCGGCTCGTCGAAAAAGAGGATCTTGGGCTGCAACGCGAGTGCCCGGGCGATCGAAACCCGCTGTTGCTGTCCGCCTGAAAGCTGATAGGGATAGGCGTCCCGCTTGTCTTCGAGGCCGAGCTTTGCGAGCAATGCCGCCGCACGCGCTTCCGCCTCGTGCCGGTCGATACCGCCGACTGTAATTGGTGCGTCGACGATGTTGCGGAGCACACTGAAATGCGGAAACAGATGGAAACTCTGGAACACCAGGCCAAAGTGGCTGTGCATCGCGCGCAGCTCTTTTTTGGGCGCATACACACTGCGCCCGTCCGGACCTGTGCGGGCGGCATAGGCGCCCAGGTAAGCCAGATCGCCCCCGTCCATCCGTTCGAGCATCGTCGCGCACCGCAGCACAGTGGACTTGCCCGATCCGGAAGGACCGATGATCGAGACCACTTCGCCCTCTTCTACGGACAGCGAAAAGTCCCGGAGGACTTCCAGGTCGCCGAAGGCTTTTTTCATGTGGGCGATTTCCAGAATCTTCATGGCCATCCTGTCAGCGGTAGTAATTCAATGCGGACTCGATCCGTTCCATGCCGGAGGCGACGAGCAGGTTGAACACATAGTAAAACACACCGGCTACCATCAGCGGCATGATCGAGGATTGAGAAGCGGCGATCTGCCGGGCAGTCGTGAACATTTCCACGACCGTCAGTGCAAAAGCGAGCGAGGTGTCTTTGACCAGCGTGATGGTCTCATTGGTCACGGGCGGCAGGATGCGCTTGACCACCTGGGGCAGGATAATCCGCACAAAGGTCTGGATCCGGGTATACCCGAGCACCTGGGCAGCCTCGTACTGTCCCGCGGGCATCGACTCGATTCCCGCACGGTAGATTTCGGCAAAATAGGCCGCATAGTTCAGCACAAACGCGATGATGACCGCGACAAAACGGAACGACCGTCCCATCTCGATACCAAACACAAAAAACGGCCCGAAATAGACCACCAGCAATTGCAGCATCAGCGGGGTTCCGCGCATGATCGAAATGTAGATTTTGGACAGGGTACGGATCAGAAAGAAGCGCGACATCCGACAGAAGGAAAGCAATAGTCCCAGCGGAAGGGAAAAAAGCAGCGTCAGCGCAAAGATCTCCACAGTCGTGAGAAATCCTTTGGCCAGCTGCAACAGCATAAATCCCCAGTCCACGTGAGCACACTCCGTTTCCTATGATAAAAAAAGGCAGGGGGACGGAATCCGCGGATCCCTTCCCCCTACCGGTCGATCATTCACCCAGGCAGACAAAGTCCTGGAGTTCCCACGCGGTGGCGATTTCGAGGAACTTGCCGTCCTCGAGCATTTCCATCATGGTCTCTTCGACCTGATCACGCAACGCTTCGTTGCCGAGTTTGAATCCGACGCCATACTGTTCTTCGGAAAGATAGTCGTCCAGGATCACAAATTTGCCGGCTTCGCGGGAATCGATCTGCACATTGGCGACGCCGATGTCCATCGCGATGGCATCCACTGAGCCCTGTTCGAGTTCCATGAACGCAGTGTTATAGTCGCCGAACTGCAGCAGGTCTTCAAACGAGGCCAGCAGTTCTGTGTTGTCTTCGCCTTCCAGCGCGGCAAGCGCGGAGGATTCTTTCTGGACTGCAACCAGTTTGCCGGCCAGACCCGCCTGGTCCTGGATGCCGGCGGAAGCCGCCACAACAAACACCTGGCTGTTGTTCACATAGGGGGACGACCAGGTGTAATCATCTTCCCGGCCGTTGATTGTGAAACCGTTCCAGATGCAGTCGATTGCGCCCGAATCCAGTTCGCTGTCTTTGCTGTCCCAGTTGATGGGTTGTTTCACGAGTTCCCAGCCTCTGCGCTCACAGACTTCCTGGGCCAGATCCAGGTCGAATCCGGTGTATTCCCCGTTATCGTCCATATAGCCGTACGGGGGGAATTCGGCGTCAAAGCCGACCGTGAACGTTTTGTCCTCGCCTTTGTTGTCCGCACAGCCGACCACCAGGCCAAGCATCAGCAGAAGAGCCAGAATCAGTACTGCAGTCTTTCTCATATTTCCTCCAGATCGCTCCGCTTCGTTTGTTGATTTAGCATGGTAAAGCGGTAGCCTTACGCATGCTAGCACTCCCGTTCAAATGGTGTCAATAGATAAGAGACGGAAGGCTGCGCGGACTGAAAGGCGTACCCCTAATCCCATGCGCAGGCATCGTAACCGGTTTCGCCAAACAGCGGGGTTGAGAAGTAACGTTCCGCTGTGTCCGGCAGCACGGTTACCACAGTCTTGCCCTCTCCCAGTTTTTCCGCGAGCCGCAGAGCGGCCGCCACATTGGTTCCGCTCGAGATGCCGCACATCAGCCCTTCGAGCCTGGCCAGGTCTTTGGCGGTTTGAATGGCTTCCTCGTCCCTGACAATACAGATATCTTCATAGATTTTGGTGTTCAGTACCGCGGGGATCAGTCCGTCTCCGATCCCCATCTGCAAATGGGTACCGATCGTTCCACCCGAGAGGATCGCTGCGTTTTCCGGTTCGACCGCCCAGATCACGATATCTGGATTCTGTGCCTTCAGCACTTCCCCGATGCCGGTGATGGTGCCTCCGGTTCCGATCCCGGAGCAAAACCCGTGGATCGGCCCGGCAACCTGTTCCAGGATCTCAAGTGCGGTATGATGCCGGTGCACCATCGGATTGGCCTTGTTTTCAAACTGCTGCGGAACAAACACATTGGGATCGTTCGCGGCCATCTCGAGTGCCAGTTGGAGACAGGTTTCTATACAGGCGCCGATGTCGCCGCCATCATGTACTTCGATCACCTCGGCACCATAATGCTGCACCAGTTTCCGCCGCTCCTCGCTCACACAGTCCGGCATGATGATCACCGCGCGATATCCACGGACCGCCGCGACCAGCGCCAGACCGATGCCCTGGTTCCCGCTGGTAGGCTCGACGATGATGGAATCCTTGTGCAGGATACCCTGCCGCTCGGCTTCCCGGATCATATTATAAGCCGTGCGGGTCTTGATCGATCCGCCCACGTTGAGCCCTTCGTATTTGACCAGGACTTCCGCCGACCCCGGTTTGACCAACCGGTTGAGCCGGACCATCGGAGTGTGCCCGATCGCTTCGAGTACATTGTCGTAGATCATGTTTCCTCCCGGATATGCGCGAAAAGCCACATTCCCTTCTGAGGGACCGGGCAAGCGCGATTTTGACCGTCCTAACACTCTACCGCAAAGTTCGCCGGATGGAAACGGGCGATCTAGAGGGGGGACAACGTCAGCGCAGGAACCGGAAGGAGTCGAAATCAAACCGGCTGCCTGGTAAAAACATAAACGTGACGGTGCGGTCCCCTGTGACGCGTTCGATCGAAAACACCCGCTCCTCGTAGGCGTCAGATCGTGTAAACTCCACACTTCGGGCTTCATCGCCTTCGGGGCCGGAAAACCGGAGATGAAGGGTGTTTCTGTCGATGGGGGAGTGTCCCCGGATCAGGATACCGGTCGCGCCTTCCGGCCCGAATGCCATCCCCCCGAACTCCAGCGAGACATTGTTGCCGATCTCCTCGACTTTTCCGTCCACGACCGTAAATGTGTCTCCATAGAGATGGTCCGCCTCTGCGGCTGGATTGTCCGAAAACGCGCGGTCCGGCCGGGTAAAGGTGAAGCCCTTGATATGAACCTTGTCGTGCAATACAAAGCAGATGGATGTGATCCCGCGAAGCCGGCGGGAAAGCCGGAAGGTCTCTTCCTGGTAGACGTTCCAGCGGGAGGGTTTCTGGTAAACCACATCGGCGAGCATCTGAGCCCCATCGTCGCCCGGCATCCCTTCCCAGATCTGCATCGCATACGGCTCGCTGGTCAACGCGAAGAGCGGCATCGTGATCGTGTCCGATCCGAACGGTCCGAAGTCAATCCCCTCGACACACACCCGGGTCTCGGCACCGCGCGCAGTCGCCACCCCCCGCTCGTTGCCGTTGGACACCTCTCCCCAGCTGCGCGTATAGAGCCCTGCGGACACAAACCCATACGGATCCTTATACGCGGTTCCGAGTCCGGTGACCGTCCATTCGAGCTGGGAGAGAAGCCGGGTCCCGGGACCGCCGTTCCGGGAGGTGCAGCGCAACAGAA
>JAAYKS010000098.1 GCA_012522285.1 Clostridiaceae bacterium
AATCCCGTCCATACGAAGACGCGACGAGACGATATAATGAAAGGACGAGAGGAGGTGCATCGATGGTTGTTGTGTTCATTCGCCACGGCATCGCGGAGAAATCGCGGAATCCGGAAACGGATGCAGCCCGTGAGTTGACCCCCGAAGGGCGTCGCAAAATGGCCCGTATCGCCAAAGGGCTGGAACGGATGGTGCCCGATCTGGAAGACGCCTATCTGTGGACCAGTCCGCTGGTGCGGGCACGACAGACCGCGGAGATTCTGGCAGATCGCCTGGAAACGCTCCAGAAACGCAAGGAGCAGCCGTTTCTTGCTGAACAGGAGTGGGAAGGACCTGCGTCCGCCCTGCGGTCTCTGCCGGCAAATGCGACTGTGTTGATGGTGGGTCATGAGCCTTATCTGGGAGACTGGTGCAAAGAGTTGTGCGGTGCACGACTGCTCTTTCGGAGAGGTGGAGCCGCCGCTGTCGAGTTTTCGGACGGGCCGGACAAGCCGGGGACGCTGTTGTGGTTCGCTCAACCCCGCATGCTGCAGATGATGCGGCGGGACAGCAAGGAATAATCCATGGACGATCGGATCTCTTTGGAGCAGGAACGGGAACTGAAACTGGTATTCCGCCGCAAGAAGGAGTTTCCCAACCGCCATACATTCGAACGCAAATTGAGCCAGGCACTGAATACGGCCGGAGGGGACAGCCGGATACAGCGACTGTCGACCGGCAGGATCGTATCCGAGTACTGGGATACGGACATGTTTTCGCTGGCCGAAGCCGGTATTTCGTTGCGCGTCCGCTCGGATGGCGCGGCACGGTGGACGACAGCCAAAGCGCTGTCTGCAGAGGACGACCTCTCTACTGACGAGATCCTGCGCCATCGCTTGGAAATACATGCCACCGATCCGGTACCGGAGAACACGGCACCGGATCCGGCGTTGTTTCGGGACACGCCAATCGGTGCCCGGTTGCTGGCAGCGGTCGATAAAAAACCGCTGCGATCCATTTTCGTCACCGAGATCGAGCGGGACGTGTATGAGATCCTGGTCCCGGACGGTACACGTGTCGCTCTTATGTTGGATGGAGGCTGGATCCGGTCTGGGACACGCGCTGTGCCCGTCCGCGAGATGGAACTCGAGTGGCACGCGGGCGAACGGACCACTCTCTACCGGATTGCATCGCATCTGTGCACTGCTTTTCGGGCCGTACTGGGTACCGAAGGGAAGTCGGATCTCGGCTTGCGGCTTGCGGACAGACCTGCTGCCGCATACTGCCCCGAGCCGCTGCCGTTTGCGGGTCAGGACAACTCTCCCGGGGAGGCTGCGGCGATGGCGGTCCGGGCGTTGTTGGCCCGTATCACAGTGGAACGCACCCGATTTTGCAGGCAGCCGGAGAATCCGGAGAGTCTACATGATTTGCGGGTGGATCTCCGCCGGCTCCGTTCCCTCATTGCCTTTCTGAAGCCTTGTATGGAGGATTCGCAGCACCGTTCGCTCCGGCGTGCGGGCTGTCGACTGGTTCGTCCCACGGCAGCGCTCCGTGAAGCGGAGATGCTGGCGAACGCGTGGCATCGCACGCTGCGCACCGGACCGGATGCTCCTGCCGTCCCGGACCGGATCGGCAGAAGGATTGCACGCTATCGGAAAAGGTGTGAGAGACAGGCATTGCGCGGTTTGTCCAGGGTCCGTTGGACCCGGTCCATGCTGGAGCTTTCCCTTTGGGCATCCGAGGTGTCACCCGCGGGGACAGCGACACTGACGGAAGAGTATGTCAGAGGGCGTTTGGCATCCTTTTGGGAAGATCTCTTGCGGTGTGGAAGACAGGCTTCTCCCGACCGTCCTTCGGACTACCACCGGTTGCGCGTGGCTGTGAAGCGGTATCGGTATCTTTCCGCCTTCTTCCCCGGATTTCACGCCGGTGATCTCCTCCAGGGTGGCGACGACACGGAGCTTTTGCGTAAGTTGCAAGACGCATTGGGCGATTGGCATGACGCGCAAGTCAATTTGGAGCAGGCGTGCTCCCTGCTGTCAGACCTGCGAGGTGCGAGTGTCTTTTTTGCCTGGCTTGCGCGGGAATGTGCACAGCGGCTGGAGGCGTGCGAACGGCTGCTGGAGGGCTGTTTTGGCGACGAGCGGGTGCGGTAAAAGGATGAGAAGAGGTGGCACCGGTCTGGCAGGGATCGTTTATAATGAGTCCCATCACAGTGTCAGGAGTGGACGAAGATGGAGAAGGTACGGTTTGGATTGATCGGTGTCGGGAATATGGGCAGCGCGCACGCACGGACCCTTGCGGCGGGTAAGGTCGAAGGTGCCGTGCTGACGGCCATTGCGGACATCGATTCCGAGCGGATCGAACGCATACGCGGTGAACTGCCGGGTGAGGTGACTTATTTTGACGACGCCCTGTCCATGATGGACTCCGGATGTGTCGACGCGGTGCTGGTCGCCGTCCCTCATTACGAGCATCCGCGCCTCGCGATGGCCGGGTTTGCGCGCGGCCTGCACGTGCTGGTGGAAAAACCGGCCGGTGTCTACGCCGCGCAGGTCCGGGAAATGAACGAAGCGGCTGCCGCTCATTCCCATCTCGTGTTCGGCATCATGTTCAACAACCGCACCAATCCGGTGTATATCCGGATGCACGACATGATCGCCGCCGGAGAGCTGGGGGATGTCAAACGCACCTCCTGGATCATCACGGATTGGTATCGCTCCCAGTCGTATTACGATTCCGGCAGCTGGCGCGCGACCTGGAAAGGGGAGGGCGGCGGTGTGCTGCTGAACCAGTGCCCGCACAATCTGGACCTGTGGCAGTGGGTCGTGGGCATGATGCCCGCGCGTTTGCGCGCTTACTGCCATGAGGGCAAATGGCACGACATCGAAGTCGAAGACGACGTGACCGCCTATGTCGAGTATCCCAACGGTGCGACAGGCACTTTTGTCACGACCACGGCGGATACACCGGGCACCAACCGGTTTGAGGTGACGGGCGATCGGGGAAAACTGGTGGCCGAAAATGGAACGCTCGTGTTTCATAAGCTGGCGGTACCCGAGCGGGAGTGGAACGCAACATACAAAGGCGGGTTTGGACAGCCTCCTGTCGAACGGATCGAGATCGATGTCTCGGGCGATTTTCCCAACCATGCCGGGATTCTGCGGGATTTCACGCAGTCGGTTTTGACGGGCGCTCCGCTCTGGGCACCCGGTGAAGAGGGGATCCGCGGGCTCCAGATTTCGAACGCGATGCATCTATCCAGCTGGCTCGACCGGATGGTCGACGTGCCCGTAGACGAAACGCTGTATCGCGATATGCTACATAAGAAAGTCGCCGCGTCGGCGGAAAAGACGGGGCAGGGCACGACGCTGGACACCAGCGGATCCTATTGAGACATCGGCCACAGGCCACAGGGAGGATACACGTATGGGGGACTCGAGGATGCCGGAGGATAAAATCGCGGCAGCGGCAGCATATGTGCTGGAGCGGTGGGGAACAAGACACCCCCGGATCGGCCTGGTGCTCGGATCCGGTCTCGGGCCGATTGCCGACCGTCTGGAGGATCCGATCGCGGTCGATTACGCGGATATCCCCGGTTTTTCCCACACGACCGTGCCGGGACACCAGGGGCGGTTGCTCTGCGGCCGGCTGTCCGACCGGGACGTGGCAGTCATGCAAGGGCGGTTCCACTATTATGAGGGACATGCCATCGCGGACATCGCGTTTCCCATCCGTGTACTGCGCAAAGTGGGTATCGCCGACCTCATCCTCACTAACGCGGCCGGTGGTGTCAATCGCTCGTTCCGGCCGGGCGACCTGATGCTGATCACCGACCATATAGGGTTGTTTTGCGAACCGGTACTCCGTGGTCCCAACCTGGACGATCTCGGCCCCCGGTTTCCCGACCAGAGCCGCGTATACGACCGCGATCTGGCCGCGCTTGCCCGCGCCTCGGCAGCCGGAAGCGAGCGCCCGCTGCGGGAAGGTGTCTATGTGTACTGCAAAGGACCCCAATTCGAAACCCCCGCGGAGATCCGCCTGATCGCAGCCCTCGGCGGGGACGCGGTCGGCATGTCGACCGTTCCGGAGGCGGTGGCGGCGACGCATTGCGGCATGCGGGTGCTGGGAATTTCCTGTATCACCAATGCCGCAGCCGGCATACTGGATCAGCCGCTCAGTCATGCGGAAGTGCTGGAAGCAGGACGGGAATTGTCGGCGCGTGCGGTGCAGCTGGTGGAAACCGTTATCGGGAAGATGCCAGCAGCGCGCGGATGACCTCGCCGGCGGCGACCAGCCCGGCCGCGGGCGGACCAAAGGAAATACTGCCCGGCGGTCGGCGTTTACCTGTCATTGGGAGAGATTCTCCCAAGAGATTTTCTCCCAGGAGAGATTCTCCCTGGAGGTCGGTTTCCCCGTTCTCCCCAACTTCCGGATATTGCGGACGCACAGGCGTCTCTTTGCTGTAGACGACGGGGAGGGAGTCAAGTCCCGCCTGGCGGAGCTGTCGGCGCATCACGCGGCAAAGCGGGCAGACCGACGTATCAAACAAGTCCGCGACTTCGAACCGGGTGGGATCCAGCCGGTTGCCCGCGCCCATGCAGCTGAGGACCGGAATCCCTTCCCGCCGGCATTCCAGAATGAGTCCCACTTTGGACGGCACGGTGTCGATAGCGTCGACCACATAGTCGCATCCGCGGAGCAGGCCGCCAGTACCCTCCGGAGGTACAAACACCGGATGGGTCTTAACGGCCAGATCCGGGTTGATGTCCAGTAGGCGGTCCCGCATGACGTCCACTTTGAGATGGCCGATGGTGCTGTGCAGCGCCACGATCTGGCGATTGAGGTTGGAGGGGGCCACACGGTCCGAGTCCACCAGCACCATCTTGCCGACGCCAGCCCGCACCAGCGCTTCGGCGGCGATTCCACCGACGCCTCCCAGTCCGACGACGGCGACTTTGGCGGCGTCCAGGCGACGGATCGCTTCTTCTCCGAGCAGCAGGGCGGTACGCGCATGCATGTGTTCGTCCATCACAATCCGACTTTCCTTTATAATGATTTCCAGTGCATCCGATTATACACCTGGGTGTTTAGACGAAGACCATGCGAGGAGGCCTTGCCCATGTCTGATCCGAACCAGACCCGTATCCCCACGCGCGAAGAAGCCTGGTCCATGCTTATCGAGTTCAACCAGGAACCGTTCCACTTGAAGCACGCCCTTGCCGTCGAGGCCGTGATGCGCCATTACGCCGTCCAGACTGGCCTGTCCGCGGAAGAGGTGGATTTCTGGGGGGTCGTGGGACTGCTGCACGACATCGATTTTGAACGCTGGCCGGAACAACACTGCATCAAAGCACGGGAGTTGCTCGAGGAGAGGAACATCCACCCCGGTATCGTTCGCGCGGTGGTGTCCCACGGCCATGGCCATCTGGTCGATTTGCCTCCCGAACACCCGATGGAAAAAGTCCTCTATGCCGTGGACGAGCTGACCGGGCTTGTTTCCGCGGTCGCGCTGATGCGGCCATCTCGTGCGTTGCACGATCTGGAAACCCGTTCCGTCATGAAGAAATTCAAGACGCCTTCGTTTGCGGCCGGGTGCTCCCGCGAGGTGATCCGAGACGGGGCGGAACGCATGGGTGTGACAGTCGAATCGTTGGTGGACAACACCATCGAGGGCATGCGGGCTGTGGCGGCGGACATCGGG
>JAAYKS010000099.1 GCA_012522285.1 Clostridiaceae bacterium
GCGGAGACCAGGACCTCTGGCAGCGCGGACGGATCGGATTCTCCTACTGTGTGCTGTCGGAACGGGACCTGTCCGCCAAGCTCGACCGGATCGTGCGGGAGATGGAGCAGGAACCCGCGATTGAGATACTCGAAGTGGCTTCGGAAACCGTGCAGGTTTAGTCGAGATCGTTGATGCGGCACCCTTTAACCGTAGCCGGGTTTGTGAAGACATTGTTTCCGTCTCTGGCGGCGCTGCTGAATGTGTACATGACCGCGCCGTCCCCGCCCGCTTGGAACCAGTGGACAATGCCGGGCGCAAGCGTATAGGTGTCGCCCGGGTTGAGGACGATCTCGTGGCGGACCGTATAGTGTTCTTCCTGAAAGCGGGGAATGCTTCCATAAGTCATGTTGTCTTCGCCCGGCACATAGACATAGACAGTACCGGCTGCTACGCGCAGCGACTCTTCTTTTCCAGGGTCGGTTTTGGTCTCCCGGTGAAAATGCTCAGGCAGGGTCTGGAACGGAAACAGCGCGATCAAGCGAACCGCGACCCGGCTGGTGTTGAGCCACTCCAGGATCTGAGCGCCTTCCTTCCGGAGGTCTCCGAGTTCGAAATCCGTGACCGTGATCCGCTCTTCTTCTTCTCCGGTGACATATATGCCGGTGCTCCGGAACATGATCGCGGCTTCTTGCCGTGCTTCGCTGTATTCGTCGAACATCTCTGCCTTTTTCCTCCCGTTGTATCTACAGACCCATCAGCTTTTTGATTTCGTCGAACCCCGAACGCCCGATCTTGAACAGCGGCACGCCGCAGTCCCCGTGCGGGACGAGGCTCATGGAGATCTGGGCAAAGGTAATCACATCCACTTGTTTTGCCAGGCGGAACAATGCGTCGTTGACCATTTCGTCGTGTTTGGCCCGATCGCCCGCGATCAGAATGTCATAAGCCCCTTCCGCCACTAGGGGGACGGTGGTGATCGCCTTGCCCTGCCGCGCGGCTTCCGCTTCCAGTAAACGTACCGTGGCTTTGGGACTGGTCGGCAGGGTCGCCAGCACGCCGATGCGCGTACCCGCCGCGACCGCCATCCGGGCGACCGGCTCGTCGATGTTGAGGACCGGGATTTGGGAGAACCTGCGGGCATAAGCCGCCGCTTCGTTGACCGAGGTGCAGGTTACCATTGCCGCGTCCGCGCCGTTTTTTTCAGCGGCCATCACATAGTGCAGGATACGGGCGGCGGTCGCGTTGGTGAGGCCTCCCGCCTTCAGCGTCTCGGTCAGCAAGGAGTCGTCCATGATGTTGAATATTTCAACTTCCGGATTCTCCTCCAGAAAGGGAGCCGCGAACGGGGTGTAGATGATGTCCATGAACCGGTTGATGGTATGGATAAGGCACAATTTCTTTTTCATCGGCAGTCACGCTCCTCGCAAGATGGGTCCGGCGTCTTGTATCCATCTTACTATGAAACAGCCTTGCTTTGCCTGCGATGCGGGCGCGGAATCACTCTCCGTACAATGTCCGGAGTTTTTGCTGCACGTTTTCATCCACCAGATACTCGTCGAGCGGGAGCAGGCTGTCGACGATGCCGTTGGGCGTCAGCTCGATGACCCGGTTTGCGATGGTCTGGATGAATTCATAGTCGTGCGAGGCAAACAGGAGCGCGCCTTTGAACGCGATCAGGCCGTTGTTGACCGCGGTGATGGACTCGAGATCCAGGTGGTTGGTCGGCTCGTCGAGGATCAGGATGTTGGCCGAAGACAGCATCAGCTTGGAGAACATACAACGCATTTTCTCACCTCCGGAGAGCACGTTCGCCTGCTTAAGCGCCTCGTCCCCCGAGAACAGCATCTTGCCCAGGAACCCGCGGCAGAATCCTTCGTGGTCGTCCGGGGAATACTGCCGGATCCAGTCGATGAGGTTGAGCTCCACACCGTCGAAGAACGAGTTGACGTCCTTGGGCAGATACGCTTGTGAGGTGGTGGTGCCCCAACGGAAGCTGCCCGCGTCAGGTTCGATCTCCCCCATGAGAATCTCGAACAACGTGGTGCGTGCCAGTTCGCTGCGGGACAGGAACACGATTTTGTCTTCCCGGTTCATCGCAAAGGTGACGTCGGACAGTACTTTTTCGCCGTTGATCGTTTTAGAAAGCCCATCGACGAACAACACGTCCTTGCCGATTTCGCGCTCCGGTGTGAATCCGATATAGGGGTACCGGCGGGAAGAAGGGAGGATGTCGTCCAGGACGATTTTCTCCAGCATCTTTTTGCGGGAGGTCGCCTGCCGTGCCTTGGACGCGTTGGATCCGAAGCGGGCGATAAAGGCTTGCAGCTCCCGAATGCGGTCTTCCTTTTTCTTGTTGCGGTCCGAGGTCAGCCGGAGCATCAGCTGGCTGGACTCGTACCAGAAGTCGTAGTTGCCGACGACCAGATTGGCTTTGCCAAAGTCGATGTCCATCATGTGGGTGCAGACCTTATTGAGAAAGTGCCGGTCATGGGATACCACGATGACGGTATTGGGATATTCGATCAGGAACTCCTCGAGCCACCGGATCGCATTGAAATCGAGATGGTTGGTCGGCTCGTCGAGGACCAGGATGTGCGGGCTGCCGAACAATGCCTGCGCGAGAAGCACCTTGACCTTGTCTCCACCGGTGAGTTCGCTCATGAGACGGGTGTGGAGCGGACGGTCGATGCCCAGTCCCATCAGAAGCTTTTCCGCGTCGGTCTCGGCTTCCCATCCGTTCAACTCCGCAAACTCGTGTTCGAGGTCCGCGGCCTTGAGCCCGTCTTCTTCGGAAAAGTCGGGCTTGGCGTACAGCTCGTCCTTGGCCCTCATGATTTCGTGCAGGCGGGGAAACCCCATGAAGACGGTTTCCATCACGGAAAATTCGTCGAACTCAAAATGGTCCTGTTTGAGGGTCGCGAGCCGTTCGCCGGAGGTGATCGTCACGGTGCCGGAGGTGGGTTCCAGATCCCCCGACAGAATGCGGACAAACGTGGTCTTGCCCGCACCGTTCGCGCCGATGATGCCGTAGCAGTTGCCGGGCGTAAACTTGGCGTTGACGTCTTCAAACAGCTTCTTGTCGCTAAAGCGAAGGCTGAGGTCGGTGACAGTAATCATAAGACAGGACCCTTCATCATGGGGACGGGCGTTCGCCCGGCGGCGGGGATTATCGTAAACAGATGCGAATTATACAGGAACAC
>JAAYKS010000100.1 GCA_012522285.1 Clostridiaceae bacterium
ATGGCTTTGCGGCGATCGCCGAAGCCGGGTGCCTTGACCGCGACACAGGTGAAGGTACCGCGCAGCTTGTTGACCAGAAGGGTCGCGAGCGCTTCGCCCTCGACATCTTCAGCGATGATCACCAACTTCTTGCCGGTTTTGAGGACTTGCTCCAGAATCGGGAGGATATCCTGCACATTGCTGATTTTCTTGTCGGTGATGAGAATGTAGGTGTCGTCGAGGACCGCTTCCATTTTCTCATTGTCGGTGACCATATAGGCTGACACATATCCGCGGTCGAACTGCATGCCTTCGACGATCTCAAGCTCGGTCATCATGGTCTTGGATTCCTCGACCGTGATGACACCGTCCGCAGAAACTTTGTCCATGGCATCGGACACCAGTTCGCCGATCAGCTCTTCGTTCGCGCTGATTGCGGCGACACGTGCGATGTCGTTCTTGCCTTTGATCGGCTGGGAATTCTTGCGGATGCCTTCGACCGCGTTTTCGACTGCGGCCAGGATCCCCTGCTTGAGGATGATGGCGTTTGCGCCGGCCGCGATGTTTTTCATTCCTTCGCGGATGATGGCCTGTGCCAGCAGGGTTGCGGTCGTGGTGCCGTCGCCCGCCACGTCGTTGGTTTTGGTCGCGACTTCCTTGACCAGCTGCGCGCCCATGTTTTCAAAACGGTCTTCGAGGTCGATCTCCTTGGCGATGGTCACACCGTCGTTGGTGATCAGCGGAGCGCCGTACTTCTTGTCAAGAACCACGTTGCGGCCTTTGGGTCCGAGCGTAATTTTGACGGTATCGGCCAGTTTATTGACGCCACGTTCCAATGCGCGACGGGCTTCCTCGGCGTATTTCAGATCTTTTGCCATGGTGCTGTCCTCCCCTGTTTATTCTACGATCGCCAGGATATCGTTTTGCCTGACGATGGTGTACTCTTCTTTGTCGATTTTGATTTCGGTGCCGGAATATTTACTGGTCAGGACACGGTCTCCCGCCTTGACGTGCATGGTGATGTCCTTGCCGTCGACGTTGCCGCCCGGTCCCACTGCGACGACTTCCGCCACCTGGGGTTTCTCTTTGGCAGTGCCGGGGAGAACGATCCCGCTCTGGGTGGTTTCTTCGGCTTCGATCATTTTGATGACGACCCTGTCACCCAACGGTTTGATCTTCATGATTCTCTTCCTCCTTGCTTGACATGAATTGGTTATCGGTTGAAAATCGATTAGCACTCTCGAATAAAGAGTGCCAAGCACGCCCAATATAAACCATCCGTCAAAGAATGTCAAGCAAGGCACAACCCGTCCGGACAAGCCTTTTCGAGTGCGGCTTGGCGCTGTTGCGGGAGGCCTTTTTCGGGCGGATCAAGTCGCCCAGGAAGCGAGTTTGGCGAGAAGAGACAGGAAGAGATTGAAGTCGTAAAAATACCGGGCGATCACCGATGTTTTCAGGGTCTCGGACAGTTTGGGCGCCATGGGTGCGAACAGCCCCAGAATCGCCATCACGATCAAAACGATCACGATCCCGTTGACGACACCTGCGAGCAATCCCAGTGACCGGTTGGCAGCGTTGAGAAACCCAATTCTGGAGAAAAAAGCGTTGAGTACACCCGACACCAGGCGGAAGAGAATCAGCACTCCCACGAAAACCAGGATCGCAGCGATCCCCGTCAGGAGAAGCCGAAAAGCGGTCTCTGCGAGCTGGTCGGCACTTTCCGTCAGCGGTGACGACAGGTCGAGCTTCCCTGCCAACGGTTTTTCGAGGAATCCGGGCAAATGCAGCGCTTCGATCGATTCCCCGATGGTCTGCCCGATGTCGTCCGCACGGCGCAGGAAAAACGCGCGGATCCCGTCTCTCATTTTCCCGAAAACGCCGCCCGCATCCGACAAAGCCGCTGCGATCGGGCGCGCCAGTATGAAAGCGGCCAGATAAGCACCCAAGGTGGAAACCAGCGCGGTCACCATCGTGACCAGCCCCTTTTTGTATCCGATCACGGCAAACAGCACGATGACGGCAATCACCAAAAGATCGGCTATACCAAGCGATACGGGCATTGTTGTCTCCTCTTCTTCTTGCTTGCCTTCACGGCAGGCACTAGACCCCTGTCAGGGTTGTGCGGCGGCTGTGGTCGTCGGCGTTGCTTCCACCGGAGATGTCTTAAGTGGCCGGATCCCCACATGCCTCTGCCATGGTACCGCCAGTTGTTTCCGTGGGAGCTGTCGGGGCAGCGGTGGTCGGAGCTGGCGGTGCGGTGGTCGGAGCAGGGGCATCCTCCTGCCGATAGATGCCGCCAGGCAGG
>JAAYKS010000010.1 GCA_012522285.1 Clostridiaceae bacterium
GCCTTCTCGCTCCCCTCCGGCCAGACCGCGAGCGGATTCACATAGAAAAATTTGGTGCCGTCGAGCGACATCCCCGCGACCGCGGTGTTGTACAGCGCGCGCTCCAGCGCGTCCGCGACTCGCCCCCTGGGGCTTCTGCGCAACATCCGCTGGGCGGCAAACGCCAGCGCGATGGATGCACAGGTCTCGGCATAGACGGTGTCGTTGGGCAGGTCGTAGTCGAAGGTGAAACTTTCCCCGTGATGCTGCGATCCCACGCCGCCCGTTACGTACATCCGGCGGTCGACGCAGTTGTCAAACAGCCGTTCACAGGCTTCGAGCAGAGAGTCGTCCCCGGTTTCCGCCGCGACATCGATCGCGCCCGCGAGCAGGTAGAGCGCACGGACAGAGTGTCCTTCCACCCCCTCCTGTTCGCGGATCGGCTTATGCGCCTGGAAATACTGCAGCGGATCCTTGAACGCCGCGGTGTGTCCGGCCGGACGTGCCGGTTTGATCTCGCCCCGTTCCTCAGCTACCTTATCAAAAAACGAGGGTTTGCTGCCCCGCTCGTTGACAAAATACGCCGCAAGCTTCAGAAGTTCCGGATCGCCCAGGGCCCCGTACATGCGGACCAGCGCGAGCTCGATCTCGGGATGCCCGGGATAGCCCTGCCGCTTGCCCTCCTCCGGGCCAAACACCGACGCGATGTGCCGCGCGTTGCGATGCATCGCGTCCAGCAGGTTGCGATTGCCGGTGGACTCATAGAGCGCGACCGCGGCCTCCATCATGTGGCCGGCGCAGTACATCTCGTGCCAGTCACGCACATTGGTCCATTTCTGTTCTGGATGGTTGAGTGTGAAGTGGGTCTGGAGGTACCCGTCCGGTTCCATCGCCGCCACTACGAGATCCGCGGCATCAAACACGGTCTTCTGGAATTCCGGATCCGGGTAAGCCGCCAGCCGGTAAGCCGCGGCTTCCAGCCATTTGGCGAGGTCGCTGTCCTGGAACACCATCCCCTGGAACGGCTGCGAGCGAACGCCGGTGCGGTTGTACTCCGCGGCAGCCTCCATATTCGCGATGCAGTGGGAAGGTTCCGCGCCCGGGATCCGGTCGTTGAGTGCCTCCCATTGATACGGGATGACCAGGTCGCGCACCCTGCGCGTGTACTCGCCCCAGAACCCTCCGAGGATACGAACGTCTGTGCGTCCGGGAATATTTCCTTTGTAGCCCTTTTCCATTGTCGACTCCTCTTGTGCCGTGATAGAAACGATAAAAAAACAGGACAGCTTTCATTGTACCTTTTGAACGGCAAAATGGGAAACCGGCCGCCTTTCATTTTGGCTGCCGGATTCCCGTTTTGAGTGAAGAACAGGACTTTTTCCGCTCAGCGCAGGAGGACGGCCAGAATGAGGAATATGACTGCGAGCACCAGCAACACGATTTTCCAGTTGCGTTTGCCGCCGACCTTGGCCATCAGCCAGCGGGTTTTGGGATTGCCTTCGAAAAAAATCGGGAATTCGAAGATCGCACCGACGGCGTACAGCGCCGCGAGAACAAACAGGATGATCGACCAGACTGACATGGGAAGCACCTCCTACAACTGGTTTTTC
The DNA here is from genome assembly GCA_012522285.1 of Clostridiaceae bacterium. Taxonomy (GTDB): domain Bacteria; phylum Bacillota; class Clostridia; order Saccharofermentanales; family UBA5734; genus JAAYKS01. Next base: position 1,590 of record JAAYKS010000010.1, read on the forward strand.
TTCAGGAACAAACGATAGGCACCATAGGCCAGGATCAGGTTGTAGACGATCCCGATGATCGCGTACCCCCTAAGCCCCAGATTCATGGTCGCGGCCCCCGCGTTGATCAGGGGCGCCATCATCGAACGCTGCACGGCCTTGGCCGCCCAGTGGCCGGGAGCGATCGCAAACAGCCATTCTTTGGCATCGAGGAAGAAATAGCCGCCGATCGGGAACAACAGCAGGAAGCCGGTGGCTTTCATCGTGACA
>JAAYKS010000101.1 GCA_012522285.1 Clostridiaceae bacterium
GCGCGTACTTCTGGGCCTTGGTGACATACCGCCATTCACTGCGGTAGGGAACCACCGTCCAGATGAAATCAACCGCGGCGCTGCCCATGAACACCTGTCCCAAGGTCGCTTCCGCAATCCGGTCCGCAGCATTCTCCACAGATCGGATGCGGGCAAGCCGGTGCCCAGACGGAAGATACTGATATAGACCCGGCTCCAGTCCAGCCACCCGATGTACCAACAGATAAGTCTCCAGGGGATGACGCGCACCGGCGGAAGGCACCGTTCGCAGCATTGTCCCTCCGGGACGCGCTGCCGTCTTCCGCACACCTTGTGTCGCCCACATCAGAAAAGACAAATCCTCCAGCGGGAGCGGCACGTCGGAGAACCGGCGACGGCTGGCACGCGTTTCCAATAGCTCGACCAGAGAGCGGGCGGGAACCCTGTCCGCAAAAGCCCGAGGCAGAGAGATTTCCGTTTCGGCGGCCATTGTGTTTCCATCCGGCGGACGCGATACACCTGCAGCCTGGTCGCTGAGCAGTTCTCCGTCCAGCGCCGTATACCCCTTCATCGTTTCCCGCAATTCCATGATCCGTGCATTGGTCTGGTCGTCTGTCATCGCTGCTCCTCCCGTTCTGGCGCACCTGATGTTACCTACACCTTGAAAACCGTTCCATCTTTGATTACGTGACTTACCGAAGACAGCGCTTCCGGTCCGGCAGTCGGATCTTCGGTCAGCAGCAACAGATCTGCACGGCACCCCGGCTCGATTCGCCCGAGATCCTGCCGGCCGAGGATTAAGGCGCCTCCGCGGGTAGCCGCCCGGATCACCTCCGGCATCTCCAGTCCAGCGCGCAGCAGACATTCCATCTCCAGATAAGGCATCCCGACCGGAGCCCAGGGCGGATCTTCTCCCATATAGTCGTTGCCCAATCCGATCACGCCGCCGGCCCGTACAAACCGAAGCGTGTTGTCCAGTGCGGGACCTAAAAGCGGCAGACGCGTCCGCTCCGCGAACATTGCGTACATCGACAACGTCGGAGTCATGACGACGCCATCCCGGACCATCCGTTCGATCAGGGCATCCGGCATCGGATCCATACAGGCGTGCGCGGCTTCGTCGATGCCGCAGGCGACCAGGGTTTCCAATCGGGCCGCCCGCGTGACGTGCGCGGAGACCGTATACCCCTGCCGGTGTGCTTCGTCGCAGATCGCCTCGATCCATTCCGGCTCCAGCATCGGGAGATTGCGGGTGGATGCGTCATACCCTTCGTCGTAGGCCAGCTTCAGATGATCCACACCGGCATCCACCAGGCGTCGGACCGCTTCCCGCACCTCCGCTGGGGAGGAAACGCCGATCAGGCACAACCCGCCGTACCCTCCGGGAGCGGAAAGAAACGGCCCGCATATCGATAGCGTCGGAACTCCCTCCGCGACAGGCAGGTTGTCCCGCCACGTGACTGCATCCTCTGCTGAATGCCGGGACAAAATCCCCTGATCCCGGATGTGGGTGATCCCCGACCGCAGCCACCGATGTAAGTTCTCCGTGTTGAACCCGTCGGTGTTCTCCATCAGATGGGCGTGGGTGTGGATAAATCCGGGCAGCAGGAACCTGCCATTCCCCTCGAGTGTGCTCGCGTCCACCTCCAGCGGGCGTTCAGACACCTCCACGATTTTCGTCCCGACAAGCAGGACGTCGCCGGTATGCCATCCCGATATCTCGTCTGCTATCCGCACATTTCGAATCCATGTCTTATCCATCGTCAAGCATTCTTTCCGCCCGGGCACTCCTTCGCCAAACAATCCATCCCGGACCCCCGATCCAAAATACCACAAAAACGGAACCGGCCAGCAGCCGGTTCCCCTTTGGTCTGTCAGGACACAACAGTCCCTCCAAGAAGTGGAGGTCAGTCGCCCATCAGAGCGGTATGAGCTTCCTTGAGCTTCTCGATGATTTGGATCTTCTGCGGGCAAACCGCTTCGCAGGCTCCGCAAGCGGTGCAGTTGGTAGCCTTTTCGCTTTCAGGGAAATTGTTGCGGTAATGCGCGCCGGACCCCTTGAAGTCGTCGTAGATCACCGCCTGGTTGTAGGTGCGGAAGATCCCGGGAATGTCGACCCCGAACGGGCAGGGCATACAGTATTCGCAGCCTGTGCAGGGGACGGCGGCCAACTCCTCGAACGCGACCCGCGCTTTTTCGACTAGCGCACGCTCGTCATCTGTGAGGAAGCCGGGCGTCGCATACTCCGCGACTTCGAGGTTTTCGTCCAGCTGATCCTGTGCGTTCATGCCGCTGAGCAGCAAGGCGACCTCGGGCTGATCCCACAGCCAGGACAGCGCCCAGGCGGCCGGCGAACGGCGGACCGATGCCGAATCCCATATCTTCTGCACTGCTTTGGGGGCGGGTTTTGCCAGCTTGCCTCCCAGGAGCGGTTCCATCACGATGACGGCGATCTCCTTGGCAGCCGCATAACGAAGACCCTCGGTGCCCGCCTGGTTGGTCTGATCCATGTAGTTGTACTGGATCTGACAGAAATCCCAGTCGTGCGCATCGATCATATCTTTGAACACCGTGACGTTGTCGTGGAACGAGAATCCGGCATACCGGATGCGGCCGTCCGCTTTGGCCTTTTGCAGGAACTCGAAGGCATTGAGTTCCTGGAGTTCTTTCCAACGGTCGCCGCTCACCGCATGCAGCATGTACATGTCGATGTGGTCGGTTTCCAATTTTCCGAGCTGCTCGTTGAGCAGCCGGTCAAAATCCTCCGGCGTTTTTACGTTCCAGACGGGGCATTTGGTCGCGAGGAACACCTTTTCACGGTATCCGTCCTTGAGCGCCTTGGCGACCAGCAGTTCGCTCTTGCCGCCGTGATAGGGATAGGCGGTGTCGACATAGTTGAGTCCGCGGTCGATGGAATCCCGGACCAACCGAATGGACTCGGGTTCATCGATGGAGCCGTCCGCAAGCAGCGGGAGCCGCATGCATCCGAATCCAAGCGCGGAAACCTCTATGTCGAATTTGCCGAATTTCCTGTACTGCATTCATTTCCTCCTTTAGTGTTGGGCTGACTCATTTGTCATGCATAACCC
>JAAYKS010000011.1 GCA_012522285.1 Clostridiaceae bacterium
CCGACCTCCCGCGAATCCGCATTGGTGATGCTTGCGGACTCGGTCGAAGCGGCGGTCAAGTCAACCAATACGTCGATGTTGTCTGCCGCCGAAACCCTGATTCGCAGAATCGTCAAAGAAAAGAACGAGCAGGACCAGCTCATTTCGTCCGGGCTATCCTTTCAGGAGGTCGAGACCGTCATCCGGTCTTTCCTGCAGGTGTATGCCGGCCATTTCCACGAGAGAGTGAGGTACCCGGATGATCGTACGATGCGAAAACAACCAGCGAAAACATCCATTTGAGTGGATGTCCGAAATTTCCCGCCAGACAGCCGAAGCAGTGTGCGGAACGCTGGCTCTCGACTTTCGATGGAAAGGGAAGAGGGTGGAGGCCGGCGTTGCGCTGCAATATGTCAGTCTGCAGCGCATCCGCGAAATGAACCGCGAAACCCGCGAGACGGATCGCGCCACGGATGTGTTGACCTATCCGCTTCTGGATATGGAGGCCGGCAAGCTCACCCGTCCGCGCCAGGATGCCGATTTGGAGCGGATGGAAGGGGAACCGCCGATCGTCTGGCTAGGCGATCTCGTATTGTGTCCGGAACGTGCGGCACAACAGGCAGAGCGTTATGGGCACACCTTCACCCGCGAAATTGCCTTTCTGACGGCACATGGAATGCTGCACCTTTTCGGGTTTGACCATGAGGATCCAGAGGAAGAAAAGGAAATGTTCGCGCTGCAGGAATCCATTTTGGAACAATTGGGCTATCACCGATAATCGTTAATATAATCAATAGAAGGAGATACTACATGACAGACATTTCTCCGTCCAGTGAGATCGTCAACTCCGGCTTCATTTCCATTCTCGGGCGTCCAAATGCGGGAAAATCCACTTTACTAAATCGGTTGTCCAGTATGCATCTGGCGATCGTATCGCCCAAACCGCAAACGACGAGGCATGCCATCCGATGCATTGTGGATGACGATACATCTCAAATCGTATTTGTCGACACTCCGGGCCTGCACAAGCCGGACAGCAAGCTGGGAGAAAAGATGCAGGAGAGCGCTTGGAAAGCCCTGGGCGATGCAGATGCCGTCCTGCTGATGATCGACGCCGAACGGCCCGGACCGTCCGTGCTGGAGAGGGAAGTCTGCTCCCGTTGCGCTGCGTACGGGAAGGAGCTGTTTCTGGCGGTCAACAAGGCGGACAAGGTTCCCAAGCCTTCGCTGCTCCCCATCATCGCCAGATATGCAGCACTGCACCCGTTTCAGGCGATCATCCCGATCAGTGCCCGCACCGGAGACGGTGTGGATGTGCTGCTGGACGAGCTCCGGAAGACCCTCCCGATGGGGCCGCGCTATTTTCCACGCGACACATTGACCGACCAGACGGAACGCGTGTTGGCTGCCGAGCTGATCCGGGAGAGCGCCTTGCGCGAACTCAAGGAAGAAGTGCCGCACGGGGTCGGTGTCCTGGTCGAACGGTTTGAGGAACTGCGAAATGGAGAGCCCGCCGGAGAAGACGACCGCGACCGCGTCTCCATCGGCGCGGTGCTGTATTGCGAAAAGGAGACCCACAAAGGGATCCTGATTGGAAAAGGCGGCTCCATGCTCAAGAAAATCGGAACCAATGCCCGGACGCGTATTGAAGAAATGACCGGATGCCCTGTCTATCTGGAGTTGCTGGTCAAGGTGCGCGAAGATTGGCGCAATCGCAAGGGGATCCTTGCCGATCTGGGGTATGGGGAGGAAAAATAAGGTTGGAGCACATCAAAGTCCGGGGCATCGTGCTCAGGGAAGTGGACTACAGGGAGGCCGACAGGATTTTGGAAATCCTGACGGCCGAACAAGGTCTGCTGAGTGCTTCCGCGCGGGGGGCCCGGCGTCAGAAGAGTCCTCTGCTGCCGACCACCCAATTTCTGTCGTTTTGCGACTATGAACTTTTTCGAAACGCCCGCACCGGGCAGTTTACCGTCGACGCCGCCGAGCGGGTGGCGGATTTTCGCCTGTTGCGGGAGTCTGTGGAGCGGCTTGTCTGCGCGGCTCACATGGCGGAGCTCATGGGCGATGCCGCGCGCGACGATCACATCGATACGCCCGATCTGTATCGGCTGATGGCGGTCTCTCTCGCGACACTCAATCGCGTCGACCGGGATCCGATGCTGGTGGTGCGTGCGTTCGAATTCCGGCTGATGTGTCTGATCGGGTTTACACCGGTGCTCGACAACTGTGCGGTGTGTGGCATTCCGCTGGAAGCCGAATCCGCAGGTGTCCGTTTCGGGTTGGCGATTTGCGGCGCGGTATGCCCGCGGCCTTCCTGTGCCGCCCGCAGCGGAGAGAGGCTGCCGTTGGAGGCAGGGACACTCGCTTGTATGCGTTATCTGCGGGATACGGAACTGGAGCGGCTGTATTCCTTCCAACTGGAGCGCAAGGAATTCGAATCGCTCTCCGATATCTGTGAACGGTTTGTCGAAAATCAGATGGAAAAGAGATATTCCAAACTGGATCTACTGGCGACACTGTAAGCGCTCCGGGAAGTGGGTTCACCCAAACGTCTGTATCGCCTCCGCCAACTCGTCGTCGTTGTTCACGATCTTTGTATTCCATTCTTCCGGCACGATTTCTGTATATTCCGGACGCAAATACCGATCGTCGATCAGGACCACAAATCCGCGGTCCTCTTCGCTGCGAATGACGCGGCCGGCGGCTTGCTGTACTTTGTTGAACCCCGGATACATGTAGGCGTATTCAAACCCGCCGTCCATCG
>JAAYKS010000102.1 GCA_012522285.1 Clostridiaceae bacterium
ATGGGAGGATTGGCTTCCCTGCAGCGGTCAATGCATCGCGGATTTCGTCCCGCATCCGGATGGCTTCCGCCCGCGTCGCGGATTCGAAAGCTTCCTTGTCTTTGTCTTCCGATCGTCGATAGGCGCAGATCAGGCTGCGGGAGGCATTGACGATCGCGCCTATTCCGTCGGCATCAAAGCTGGCACAGATGTCCTCGGCCGTCCCGCCTTGCGCGCCGTACCCGGGCACCAGAAACGGCACTCCGGGCATCCGCTTACGCAATGCGGCGGCCTGTTCCGGCCAGGTCGCGCCGACCACGGCGCCGACCGGTGAATATCCACTTGCGTCAACCAGCCGCCGGCCCCATGCCGACACATGATCTCCCATTCTTTCATAAACCCGGTTTCCGTCCTGCAGCACCAGATCCTGCAGATCTCCTGCCGAGGGGTTGGAGGTGCGGACCAGGACAAAGATCCCTTTGCCATCTGACTCGCACCACCGTACAAACGGTTCGATCCCGTCGATCCCGAGATAGGCGTTTACCGTCAAGGCGTCCGCATCGAACATCGCGGTCAGCCGGCCGTCCGAAAGACGTGTCTTTCCCAGGTAAGCCGTCGCATAGGCCTCGGCTGTGGAACCGATGTCGTTTCGTTTGCAGTCGGCGATCACCAGCATGCCTTTGGCGTGTGCATAAGCGATGGTGTCCGCAAAGACCCGAACTCCGTGGTGTCCATACATCTCATAATAAGCGCTTTGGAGCTTGACTGCCGGAATCAGATCGGACGTCGCGTCGATCAGGCGGCGATTGAAAGCCAGAATCGCCATCGACGCTGCCTCTGCCGGGTCGGCATGCCAGCTTTGAGAAGCCGACACGATGCTGTCCGGCAGGTATTCGAGCAGCGGATCCAGTCCCATGACGGTCGGGTTGCCCAAGCGGCGAACCTGTGCAAACAGTCTGTCAGCGAATGAACTCATGTACGATATCTCCTCCCACGATCGTCCAGCGGGCTCTCCCGCGCATCGTCATGCCGTGATATGGCGCATTCTTTGCTTTGGAAGCGGTCGCGAACCGGTCAAACACCCATTCGTCGTCCAGATCCGCGATCAGGACGTCCGCCGCAGCACCCTCCTGCAGCGTGCCACTCTCCAGTCCGAACATCTTGGCGGGGTTGACCGAAGTGAGCTCGACCAGCCGGTCGAGTGTGATCACGCCTGCCTGTAGGAGATGTTGGTTCATCAAAGGAAAAGCGCTTTCGAATCCGATGAACCCGTTGGCCGCCAGAGCGAACTCCACCTGCTTTTCATCCTCGTGATGCGGCGCATGGTCGGTGACGATCATGTCGATGGTCCCGTCGCGTATGCCCTCCAGGATCGCTTGACGATCGTCCTCGGTTCGCAGGGGGGGATTGACCTTGGCCAAGGTGTTGTAGCCCTTGCATGCCTCTTCCGTCAAGGTGAAGTAATGGGGGCAGGTCTCGCAGGTGATCTTGACCCCGCGGGCTTTGGCCTCCCGGACAATGCGGACCGATCCCCGGGTGCTCACATGTGCGATGTGGACCCTTAGCCCCAGGGACTCCGCCAGGATCGTTTCCCGGGCCACCTGGATCTCTTCCGCCGCGGCCGGGATCCCGCGCAACCCCATCAGGGTGGACCACTCCCCTTCGTTCATGGCACCGTCCACCAGCGAAGGATCCTCGCAGTGGGAGATGATCACCAGCCCGAAATCCGAGGCGTACTGCATCGCCTTGCGCATAAAGTCTGCGGAGACGACCGGCTTGCCGTCGTCCGACAGCGCGACGATACCCTCTTGCGCCATCAAACCGATCTCGGCAAGTTCGCGTCCTTCCAGGTTTTTGCTGACGGCTCCGATCGGATGAACCCGTGTCTTTCCGACCCTCTCCGCTTTATTCCGGATATATCCGACGACCGCCGCGTTGTCACACACCGGCTGCGTGTTCGCCATGCAGGCGACGGCGGTAAATCCGCCTTTGGCCGCGCTGGCGGTGCCGGTGGCAATGTCTTCCTTGTAGACGAGCCCCGGGTCCCGCAGATGGCAATGTGCATCGATCATGCCTGGCAAGACATATAGTCCTGCAGCGTCAATGACCCGATCCGCAGGCTTGTCGGTCGCAAGGGTGATTTTCCCGTCCCGGATGTAGACGGGACGTATGCCGGCCGGTCCGGTCGCGGGGCCGACCACAGTTCCGTTGATGATGTCCAGATTCATGGTTCATTCCTCCTGGCGACCAGCAGATACATCACCGCCATGCGGACGGCAACCCCGTTGGTCACTTGTTCCCGGATCACCGAGCGGTCGGACTCATACACGGTGGTCGGCATTTCCACCCCGTGGTTGCAAGGACCGGGATGCATGATCAGTGCATCCGGTTTGGCACAGGCCAGCGCTTTCTCATCTACGGCGTAAAACGAGGCATATTCCGCTATGGAGGGAAAAAATTCGCTCTTTTGCCGTTCCAGCTGGAGCCGCAACGCCATAACCACATCCGCGCCATCGCACGCTTCTTGAACAGATCCACAGAGGCGAACGCCGGTCTTTTCGATCCCCGGAGGGATCAAGGTCGCCGGCCCTGCCGCTCGAACATAAGCGCCCATCTTGGTCAACCCGTACGCGTTGCTGCGCAACACCCTGCTGTGTGCGAGGTCTCCGATGATCGCCACTTCCAATCCGTTGAACCCACCTTTTTTCTCCAGCATGGTGTACATGTCCAACAAAGCCTGGGTGGGATGCTCGTTCATGCCGTCGCCGGCGTTGACCACCGATGCCTCGACCATGGACGCGATCATGTGCGGTGCACCGGATTGCCCGTGCCGCATGATCAGGATGTCCGTCGCCATGCTGTCGATGGTTCTGGCGGTGTCGATCAGGGTCTCGCCCTTGCCAACACTGGAGCCGGCGGCGGCAATGTTGGCCGAAGCGGCACCCATAAACTTGGATGCCATTTCGAACGACAGGCGGGTTCGGGTGCTGTTTTCATAAAACAGGGTGATGACAAACTTCCCCTGAAGATGGGTGGTTTTTTTGCTGGGTGAAGACAACAACCGCTTCATGGATCCGGCTGTCTCCAGGATCAAGGTGAGATCCTCCGCCCCGATGTCTTGCAGACCCAGCAGGTCTTTGGCAGCCAATCTCATATCATCCGTCCTTTTCCGCTTGTTGTTCGCGGTCACACAATACAACCTGGTCGACACCGTCGAACTCCGTCACCTGTACGTGGATAAGCTCCGATCGGGAGGTCGGGATGTTTTTACCGATGTAGTCCGCACGGATCGGGAGTTCCCGGTGTCCGCGATCGATGAGGATGGCCAGCTGGATGCTGGCAGGCCGTCCCATGTCGAACAGTGCCTCGATGCCCGCACGCACTTTGCGGCCGGTATACAGAACGTCGTCGACCAGCACAATGTGCTTTCCGTTGATCACAAACGGGATCGATGTTCCCTTGACCATCGGGTGCTCCGCCAACATGCTCAGATCGTCCCGGTAAAAGGTGATGTCCAACTCTCCCAGCGAGGGCAGTACCCCTTCGATCGCCTCGATCGAGCGGGCCAATCGCTTCGCAAGCGCGACCCCTCTGCGTTGAATGCCGA
>JAAYKS010000103.1 GCA_012522285.1 Clostridiaceae bacterium
GGGAGGCGATGCGTCGGTTGATTTCCTCCATGCCGGAGTGGTTGTGTTCGTGGGAATGGTCATGGTGGTGATCATGCCCGTGGTCATGCTTATGATTGTGGTCGTGCAGGTGCTCGTGATGATCGTGCTTATGGTCATGTCCGTGTTCATGGTCATGCCCGTGGTCATGATCGTGGTCGTGGTGATGCTCATGCTCGTGCTCATGCCCATGTTCGTGCCCATGCTCGTGTGTCTCCGCATCGGTTGAGACGTCCAGGCTGGCTTCCTCTGCGCCTCCGATCGTCACGGACACATGCGTTCCCGTGATTCCGCACTTCACGGAAGGTTCCGTAGACACCTTCACCCCTGGGAGCCCGAACGCGTTGAGCCGCTCGACAAAGGCTTCCGGATCCGGGTGGAGTTCGAGAAGCGCGGCGGTCAGCATATCTCCCGCCGCGCCCATGTTGCATTCCAGATAGATCGTTTTCATTTTGCCGCCTCCATGTGGTTGATCATGCTGGCCAGATAGCCCGCGCCGAATCCGTAGTCGATGTTGACGACACTGACCCCGCTCGCGCAGGAGTTGAGCATCGAGAGCAGCGCCGCGACCCCGTGGAATGCCGCGCCGTATCCGACGCTGGTCGGCACTGCGATTACCGGGCAATCCGCCAGCCCGCCGATGACGCTCGCGAGAGCGCCCTCCATCCCGGCGATCGCGACGATGACCCGTGCGCTCATGATCTCATCCATGTGGGACAACAGCCGGTGCAGTCCCGACACACCAACATCGTACAACCGTACCACGCGGTTAGCGAGCGCCTCCGCGGTGAGCGCGGCTTCTTCCGCGACCGGGATGTCGCTGGTGCCGCCGGTTGCTACGACGATGTGTCCTCCGACGTCGGGTTCCGGTCGCACTCCGATGATCCCGACCCGGGCTTCCGGAAAGTACTGGAGCTGCAAGGAGGCTTCCGCGCAGGCGGCGGCTTCGGGCGACATGCGGGTGACCAGGACAGTGTTTTCCCCGCCCGCGAGCAGTGAGGCTGCGATGTCGCGGATCTGGGAAGGCGTCTTGCTGGCGCCGTAGATCACCTCCGCCGACCCCTGCCGGAGCGCGCGGTGATGGTCGGGCCGGGCAAAGCCGAGGTCTTCAAAAGGTTGTTTCTTGATTGCGAGGACCGCCTCGTCGACGGTCCGTTCGCCGGCCGCGACGCTTTCCAGCAACCTGCGCAAACTTGTTTTATCCATGACCCAATCCTTTCTATCGCCTGTGTGGAGTGTCTTTCACCAAATGGGGTCAGCGGGGCTGGAGGTCCAGCAGTACGGTTTCAAAATGGGGCTGCACCCCGGCCAGGATTTCCTCCCGGCGTTCGACAACACTTCCGAGGTCAGCGGCGCGGAACTGGAGGCGCGCCGCCTCGCCGTACACCCGAACGCGGAAGTCGGAAAAACCCATCGCAAACAGCGCGGCTTCCGCGGCTTCCACACGGGCCAGCAATCCGGCTTCGACCGGCCGTCCGGTCGGGATGCGGGTGGACAGGCAGGCGTAAGCGGGCTTGTCCCAGGTGAACAGCCCTGCTTCGCGGGACAGACGCCGCACATCGGCTTTGGTAAGGCCGCATTCCCGGAGAGGGGACCGGACTGACATTTCGACCAGCGCGCGCATACCCGGCCGGTCACCGGCTTCGTCCGAGGCATTGGTGCCGTCGATCAGGACGGTGTATCCGTCTGCAGCGGCGCGGTCGCGCAGCGCGCCGAACAATGCGGTTTTACAGTGGTAACACCGGTCGGAAGGATTGGAAGCGACTTCCGGATGGGACAGGATGTCGTATGGCACGACGGTCACTTCGACGCCGAGATCCGCGGCCAGCCGCATCGCGTCCTCCCGCTCGAACGCGGGCTGGAACAC
>JAAYKS010000104.1 GCA_012522285.1 Clostridiaceae bacterium
CCAGGACACCGCCGGGATTGGCACCGTTGGCGAAAAAGGATGCGCCGTACTCCTCCGTGGCAATGGCCATGCCGATCGAATTCTTGGCCATGGCGATTGGGGAGTAGCCGATCAGGCCGTCAACGCCAAGGCCGGGGATGTGCAGCACCTCCTCGCGGCGAAGCGCATACACCCCGCGATCGGTGCGGTACTGGTAGATGATCTCGCCACTGGCTGCGCGGTCGACGGTCATTTTGTCCGGCAGCAGTGGGTAGAGTGACAGGATCTGGCCGCGGCCGTCACGGATGATCTGCGCATACGCGTTGCCCCATAATAAAAGATGACTCATAAGGGTCTCGCGGAACACGAATGACGTCATCTCGGCATTGGGCTCGTTATGCAGGAGATAATACAGCGGGTGCTCCAGCGCTTTTTCCTTGCCGCGGTCTGTGTAACGGTAGGTGTGCAGCGGCAGACTGGCGATGGTCTCCGCCAAGATCCGGACACAGGCGTAAACGGCGGTGGTCTGCAGGGCCGTACGCTCGTTGACGGACTTGCCGCTGCTGGTGCTGCCGAAGAAGAAACTGTAGGTGCTGCCTGGCAGCTGGTTCTTCGGCTTGTCGCGTGCTTTGAAGATACGATCAAAAATCGGCATCAAACTCCTCCTTGTCGCTAATAAAAAGCACTCCCGAAGAAGTGCTTACGAATGAATGTTGATTCCTTTATTGAACATCCTATAGAACTGATAGTTTCGCTTGAAAAGTTCTTTATGATGATAGATGATTCTACCAAAAATCTATCCGAATGGGGACGCATCGGCGATTAAATACATTAATTCAAATCAAAAGTTGCCTATTCCCAAAGGCTGTTTCCCCACTCTTCGCTTATCAATTTTTCGAATGTTATCATACGGGTTATCTCAGTTGTAATATAGTCTCTTCTATCTCCATCTCCATAAAAATAACAGATAACCACTGTCGTACTGTCCTGCTTGTAAAGCCACATCCTGTCGCCGTTACCGAAATCCAGTATCATTTCATCGGTTTTATCATAGTCCTCTTTATGATTTATAAACCGGCTGGAGGCTATAGCGCTAAATACATGCAAAGCGTTCTTTTCACTCAGTTTTGTCGATTCCCCCTGATATTCAGCCCGCAGGCAATTATTTTCAATGCCATACAGGATACTTTGATAAAGGTCTTCGGTAAATTGCTTATATCCACTACCTACTCTGTAGCTGTGTATAATCAACGATGCAAGGACTAAAAATGGCAATAAAGCAACTACTATCCATATCCAAAGTTTCGATTCTCTCCAAGCCATATTCATTACTCCATGTTAAGTTGCCAAAGTACTTGGTAAGTTTCTCGATATCGTATTTGGCTTGCTTTTCTTTCGAAGCTGTATTATAGCCAGAGATTAACCATGTTACTTTCTTGTGTTTTACATTCTATCTAATAATCAGAATCAAAACGGCTACAGCTAAGAAGATCGTACATTTTTCTCCTCATCAATTATAAGGATACACTCTTTTGTCAATTATACCATTTTTGAAGTTTACAGAATCAATAATCCCCTCTCGCTATATACAGATTCATTTGTTGTTCCCCCGTTCCGGATCGCCCGGTCCAGCGCCATGATCGTCGCCACAGCACCGTCGATGCGCTCGGTTGATTTCTCCTTGTCCGGCTTGATGTTGCCGGCCGGATCCGTGCGTACGAAGATATTGTCCATCATCCAGCGCAGGACTGGATGTCCGCTGTGGGCGAGCTTGCCCTCGAGCGTCAGCTTCATCAGTTCCTTGGTTGGCGGCGACATGTCCTTGAAGCCCTGACCGAACGGCACGACCGTGAAGCCCAGGCCTTCCAGGTTCTGCACCATCTGGACCGCACCCCAGCGATCGAACGCGATCTCGCGGATGTTATAGCGCGTGCCCAAGTTCTCAATGAATCGCTCGATGAACCCGTAATGCACGACATTGCCCTCGGTGGTCATGAGGTGACCTTGTTTTTCCCACAGATCGTACGGGACATGATCGCGGCGTACCCGCAGGTCGATGTTGTCTTCCGGCATCCAGAAATAGGGAAGGACGCTGTACATATCATCCTCATCCGCCGGCGGAAAGACAAGCACAAACGCCGTGATGTCCGTTGTCGATGACAGGTTCAGGCCGCCATAGCATACTCCGCCTTCCAGGCCCTCCGTTTCGACTGGAAAGGCGCAGGCATCCAACTTGAGCCTCGGCATCCAGCGCACCGACTGCTTGACCCACTGGTTCAGGCGCAGTTGGCGAAAACTGTTCTCCTCAGCCGGGTTCTGCTTGGCAGACTCACAAGCGGCCTTC
>JAAYKS010000105.1 GCA_012522285.1 Clostridiaceae bacterium
AAATTGCCCACATTCGCGGGTTTTCGACTGCCGCGGGAAGCGGAACCTGTGCTGATGCCCGCTCGCTCGGCGGCTTTGCGCGCCAGCTTGTCCCGCTCGAATTTCTCGACTTCCTCCGCGGTTTTCAATCCGAGGGAAAACCACTCGGTGATGATCCCGTCAAAGTACGCCTTATTCGGATTGGCGATCTTGACCGCGCGGCGCAGAGCGATGTCGATGATCTCGATCGGATATCCGTATTTCTCGATCCATTTCGCGATGTATTCTTCGTCATATTCACTGATGTTTTTGCGAAGCTTTTTCCCCACCTGACGCCCTGCCACGCGTACCCGGTCGCGGGCGGCAAAATGCGCGTTGAGCGCGGAAAAGGTGGTGATGCCCCGCCGGCCCCAGTCTTCCGCGACCGAGGCAATATAGTTTTTGTTGCCCAGCTTGTTGTTTTGTTTGCACACCTGGAACAGCGAGTACAGCACCTCCGGCTCGAATCCGTATTTGTCGAACCAGTTGTCGATCACCCCGAACCAGGAGGGGGACATCAGCCCCTGATAGAAGGTTTTGGAGATATCCGCCATGAGTTTCGTCCGGGCGGGATCGCGGGCGCCCGCGGCTTCCGACTCTTCGGGGGAAGACGAGGTTCTGGGTCGATAGACGCGGTCCAGTTCGGCCGCCTTGATGTCGGTGATCGCGTACCCTTTGTCCATCCGCTCCACGAGGCCCGCGGCCTCGAGTTCGACGAACGCGGCCTTGACCGCGTCCATGTCCGCATCCATTCGCCGGACCAAATCGGTCTCCGTGACGGCGCGGCGCCTGCGCGCGGCCATCAGGAGATAGATATAAACCTTGACGGCGAGTCCTCCGAGTGACGGCAGATACTCGAGAATAACGATGTCCGGTTCGAGCGTGTCGGACAGAAAGAGCTTTTGATTTTTCTCGTGCTGCATCTGCACGTCTCATTTCGACCTGTCTGAATTTCGATTATATCACTCCCGCCCGGCCGAATGACCGGGATGGAAGAAGGCCGCCCGGTTCCCCGGACGGCCTTCCGATCAGTTGGAGTTTTCCTGGATCCGCCCTGTCTTGGGTCAGGCGTTGTCGGCCAGCCGCTTGTAAGACGCGTATCGTTCCTCGGAGGCTTTGACGGCCTGTGCGAAGATCTCATCGACCTTCTCCACGGGATACTTCTGGAACAGGCTGTTGTAACGGACTTCGGCGCGGAGGAAGTCGGTGTACGAGCCAGCCGGCTCTTTGGAATCGAGCGTGAACGGGTTCTTGCCTTCTTCTTTGAGCAGGGGGTTGAACCGGTACAGGTGCCAGTATCCGCTGTCGACGGCTTCCTTTTCACGACGCTGCGAGATCGTCAGTCCACCACGGATGCCGTGGTTGATGCAGGGCGAGTAGGCGATGATGAGCGAGGGTCCGTCGTAGGCTTCTGCTTCGAGCATCGCCTTGAGAACCTGGTTCTGGCTCGCACCCATAGCGACCTGCGCCACATACACATATCCATAGCTCATCGCCATCATGCCGAGATCTTTTTTCTTGATCGGCTTTCCGCCTGCGGCAAACTGTGCGATTGCGCCGGTCGGGGTGGACTTGGAAGCTTGTCCGCCGGTGTTGGAGTAGACTTCGGTGTCGAGCACCAGCACGTTGACATTCTCACCGGTGGCCAGGACGTGATCCAGTCCGCCGTATCCGATGTCGTACGCCCAGCCGTCGCCGCCGATGATCCAGGTCGAACGCTTCAACAGGTAGTCGGCGTCCTTGACGAGAGATGCAACCAGGTCTTTCTGGGCTTCGCCCTTGTATGCCTTGAGCGCGGCTTCGTAAGCATCGCTGGTGGCGCGGGTGACGTCGCTGTTGTCGTGGTTGTCCAGCCATGCCTGCGCGGCGGCGGCCAGATCGGCGTCGGGCGCGGCCTCAAGCAAGGCTTTGGTGTTGGCGATCACGCGGGCGCGGATCTGCTTGACACCCAGGTGCATGCCGAGTCCGTGTTCCGCGTTGTCCTCAAACAGAGAGTTGCCCCAGCTCGGACCATGGCCCTTGTCGTTGAGGGTGTAGGGCATCGACGGAGCGGAGCCGCCGTAGATCGACGAACAACCGGTCGCGTTGGAAATCTGCATGCGGTCCCCAAACAGCTGGGTGACCAGGCGGACATAGGGGGTTTCCCCGCAGCCCGCGCAAGCGCCCGAGAACTCAAAGAGGGAACGCTCGAACTGGCTTCCTTTGACGGTCGCCTTGGTCATCGGGTTGGGCTTTTCAGGCAGCGCCATGACATAGTTCCAGTTGTCGGACTGCTCCATGTTGTCGGCCAGAGGCTGCATCGTGATCGCCTTTTCTTTGGCGGGGCAGGTCTGGACGCAGGAGCCGCAGCCGGTGCAATCCAGCGCGGAGACCTGGATGCGATACTGGAAGGAATCGTAGGGGCGCATGCCCTTGCGGGTGACCATGCCCTCGGGGGCGTTGGCAACCTCTTCCTCGGTCAGGAGGAAGGGACGGATAACCGCATGCGGGCAGACAAACGAACACTGGTTGCACTGGATGCAGTTTTCGGGTTTCCAAACTGGAATTTCCAGCGCGATACCGCGTTTTTCGTACTGCGCGGTCCCCTGCGGGAAGGTGCCGTCTTCGCGGCCGACAAAAGCGCTGACCGGCAGGTCGTCGCCCTTCTGCGCGTTGATCGGCTCCACCACGTCACGGATAAAGGCGGGAACGTTCGAACGCTCGGCGGCTGCGTCTTTGGCGTCCGCCCAAGCGGCGGGAACCTTGACTTCGGTCACGGCGTCGATGCCGGCGTCGACCGCTGCATTGTTCATCTTGACAATTTCTTCGCCCTTGGATCCATAAGACTTTTTGATCGCCTGCTTCATGTAGTCGACCGCGGCATCCACGGGAATGATGTTCGCGAGCTTAAAGAAGGCCGCCTGGCAGACCGTGTTGATGCGGCCGCCCAGACCGATCTCGCGCGCCAGGGTAACCGCGTCGATCGTGTAGAACTTGATGTTCTTCTTCACGAGCGTGCGCTTCATCCCGGCAGGCAGATGGACGTCCAGCTCTTCCGGTGTCCACTGCGTGTTCAGGAGGAAAATGCCGCCCGGCTTGAGGTCGGAGAGCATATCGTAATTGTCGACATACGACTGGTTGTGGCAGGCGACAAAGTCGGCCTTGTGAACCAGATAGGTCGAACGGATCGGCTTGTGCCCGAACCGGATGTCGGAGATGGTGATGCCGCCCGACTTTTTGGAGTCATAGGAGAAGTAGGCCTGGGCATACATGTCGGTGTGGTCACCGATGATCTTGATGGAGTTTTTGTTGGCGCCGACGGTGCCGTCGGATCCCAAACCCCAGAAACGCGCGGCGATCGTGCCCTTGTCGGCAACGTCCGCGGTCTCGTCAAGCGGGAGCGACAGGTTGGTGACGTCGTCGACGATGCCGATCGTAAAGCCGTTACGGGGGGCGTCGGCCTGCAGGTTTTTGTAGACCGCGAGCATCTGGTCGGGGGTGGTGTCCTTGGAGCCGAGGCCGTAGCGGCCGCCGACGATGACCGGGGCGTTTGCAACACCGGCATACGCGGCGACGACATCCAGGTACATCGGTTCGCCGTGCGCGCCCGGCTCTTTGGTCCGGTCGAGGACCGCGATCTTTTTGGCGGATGCCGGGATGGAGGCCAACAGGTGCTTGACGGAGAACGGACGATACAGATGGACGTTGACCATGCCGACTTTCTCCCCGCGGGCGTTGAGGAAGTCGATCGTCTCGGCGATGGCCTCGCAGGCGGAACCCATGCAGAGGATGACGCGGTCCGCGTCGGGAGCGCCGTAATAATTGAAGAGTTTATAGTCGCGGCCGGTCAGCTTGCTGATCTCGTCCATGTAATGCTCCACGGTCTCGGGAAGCACATCGTAGAAGGGGTTGCTGGCCTCGCGGGCCTGAAAGAAGATGTCCGGGTTTTGCGCGGTGCCGCGCAGGGTCGGATGGTTGGGCGAAAGAGAGCGCGAACGGAAGGCGTCCACCGCATCCATGTCGACCAGTGCCTTGAGGTCTTCGTAATCCTGGACTTCGATTTTCTGGATCTCGTGCGAGGTGCGGAATCCGTCGAAGAAATGCAGGAACGGCACCCGTCCGCGGATGGCGGCCAGATGGGCGACCGCGGCCATGTCCACGACTTCCTGGACACTGGAGGCGGAGAGCATCGCAAATCCGGTCTGGCGGCAAGCCATTACGTCGGAGTGGTCACCGAAGATGGAAAGCGCATGGCTGGCCAGCGCGCGGGCGGAAACGTGGAATACGCCCGGGAGCAGCTCGCCGGAGATTTTGTACATGTTGGGGATCATCAGCAGAAGACCCTGCGACGCGGTGTATGTGGTCGTCAGCACGCCCGCGGCGAGCGAACCGTGCACGACGGCGGACGCGCCGCCTTCCGACTGCATCTCGACGACGTTGACGGTCTGTCCAAAGATGTTCTTGCGGCCTTGCTGTGCCCACTGGTCGGTGTAGTCCGCCATCGGCGAAGACGGTGTGATCGGATAGATGCCGGCGACCTCCGTAAACGCGTACGAGGTGTACGCGGCGGCCGTGATGCCGTCCATTGTCATGTACTTTTTCTGTTTGCCCATGTGACATCTCCTTTATATTGGTGGTAGAACCGATGCGGGTCTTTTCCAAGTCCCGTTAGAGCCGGAAGTATTATACCATAGCAGGTCGTTATGTGATATGATCGGAACGTTTCAAAACCCCCTAAAAACAGCGCGCAAGTCAAAGGAGTACAGCCATGTCAATCCAATACAAAGGTCCCGTGGTTCTGGTGGTTATGGACGGCGTCGGACTGAACGAAAGCACAGTAGGAAACGCGGTCGCGGCGGCCAACAAACCCACGCTCGACCGCCTTCTGTCCACGTATCCCGTCCAGAAACTCAAGGCCCACGGCACCGCGGTCGGCCTCCCCTCCGACGAAGACATGGGAAACTCCGAAGTCGGACACAACGCGCTGGGCGCCGGTCAGGTCTATAGTCAGGGCGCCAAGCTGGTCAACGAATCGATCGCGACCGGCCGCATCTTTGAGAGCGACGCCTGGCACGAACTCGTGGACGGCGTGAAAGCCGCGGATGGGACCTTCCATTTCCTCGGGCTGCTGTCCGACGGCAACGTCCATTCCCATATCGATCACCTGCTGGTCCTGCTGGGACAGGTCAAAGCCGAGGGTGTCTCGCGTGCCCGCATCCACATTCTGCTGGACGGACGGGACGTCGGCGAGACTTCCGCACTCGAATATGTCGACCTGTTGGAAACCCGGCTCAAACAACTCAACGACGATACCTTTGACGGCGCGGTCGCGAGCGGCGGCGGGCGCATGCAGATCACCATGGACCGCTACGAAGCCAACTGGAGCATGGTCGAGCGCGGCTGGCACACCCATGTGCTGGGCGAAGGCCAGGCGTTCGCCTCCGCCGCGGATGCCATCCGCATTCTCCGGGAAGAACATCCGGGCGTCATCGACCAGGATCTCCCCCCGTTTGTCATTGATCGGGACGGCCGTCCGGCCGGTACCATCGAAGACGGCGACAGCGTGCTGCTGTTCAATTTCCGCGGGGACCGCGCCCTTGAGATCACCCGCACCTTCGAGCAGGCAGACTTTGACGTGTTCGACCGCGTCCGGCATCCGCAGGTCCGTTACGCGGGCATGCTGGAGTACGACGGCGACCTGCACATTCCCGCCCGCTACCTGGTCTCCCCGCCGGAAATCCAGAACACCCTGGGCGAGCGTCTGGCGCAGCTCGGCGTCACCCAGCTGGCCATTTCCGAAACCCAGAAGTATGGCCATGTCACCTACTTCTTCAACGGCAACCGCACCAATAAATTCAGCGAAGAAAACGAGGATTACGTCGAAATCCTGTCGGATGTCGTCCCCTTTGAACAACGCCCCTGGATGAAATCCGCGGAGATCACCGACGAGCTGATCGCACGCATCCGTTCCGGCAAATACCGCTTTGTCCGCGTCAACTACCCCAACGGGGACATGGTCGGACACACCGGCATCTTCCAGCCCGCTCAGGTTGGGGTCGAATCTCTCGACATCGCGCTGTCCCGGCTGTTGCCGGTGATCGACGCAATGGGAGGTATGGCGATTGTCACCGCGGATCACGGCAACGCGGAAGAGATGTACGAACTCGACAAGAAAACCGGTGCTCCCTCGCACGACCCGACCGGCCGCATCCGCGCCAAGACCAGCCATACGCTCAACAAGGTGCCTTGCATCTTCTACGACAACACCGAGAACAAAGACCTCTACACCGTCAAGTCCTCGGACGAATTTGGACTGGCCAACGTCGCGGCCACCGTCGCAGACCTGCTGGGCGTGGACAAACTCCCGATGTGGAGCGAGAGCATGATCGAGGAGAAGTAAGCAGGACCTGGAACCATCGCTTTTTAAACACAAAAATCGAGCGGCCCGACTGCC
Organism: Clostridiaceae bacterium; assembly: GCA_012522285.1. Lineage (GTDB taxonomy): Bacteria > Bacillota > Clostridia > Saccharofermentanales > UBA5734 > JAAYKS01. The sequence goes on from JAAYKS010000105.1 coordinate 6,452, forward strand.
TGGTATCCTGCAGTCGGGCCGCTATTTCTTTGTCCGATCGATCCTGGAGAGACGAATGCATCCAAACTCATCATACAATGCCGTACAACTGGAAAATCGACTGTATTGATGATGATGACCATTTTTGGTGAATCCCTTGCTATTCGCTGCTTCCCGTGATAAGATTACCCAGTCGACCAACCTCGACGGAGGAACCCCTCATTCCATACAATCTCTCTTTGTTTCACACGTGGAGAATT
>JAAYKS010000106.1 GCA_012522285.1 Clostridiaceae bacterium
GATATGTTGGTATCCCGCCAAAGAGTACGGGTAAACCGTATAGAAAGGTGGCACCGCGGATAGATTTCTATTCGTCCTTGACAGAATTGTTGTTCTGTCGAGGACTTTTTTGTACCCCGGCGGAACGGAAAGAGAGGCCCGCCGTGTCAAATCCCAGTCTGGAAACCATCCGTTCCCTTGCAGCCGAAGGCATCTACAAGACCGCGCCCGTGAGCGTGGAGATGCTGTCGGACGTCAAAACCCCGATCGAAGTGCTGCGCATCCTCAAGAACATCTCAAGCCACTGCTACATGCTGGAGTCGGTCGCAGGGAGCGAGCAATGGGGGCGCTACACCTTTCTGGGATACGATCCCAAGCTGGGCATCACCTGCCTAGACGGGCGGATGAAAGCCGGTTCGATCACGTTTGAGACCGAACACCCCGGCCGGTTTATTCAGCAGGTGATCGAGGACCACAAAAGCGCCCGGTTTGACTACCTCCCGCCTTTCACCGGCGGACTGGTGGGGTATTTTTCGTACGACTATCTCAAATACGCTGAGCCGACGCTCCGGCTGGACGCCCACGACACCGAGGGGTTCAAGGATGTCGACCTGATGCTGTTTGACAAGGTGATCGCGTTCGACCATTACCGGCAAAAGATCATCCTGATCGTCAACATCTCCCTGGACCATTACGAGACGGAGTACAACCGCGCGCAGGCGGAATTGGCACAGATGGTCGACCTCATCCGGAACGGAACCCCCCGCGTGGAGCCTCCCTGCCAGTTGCGGTCCGCGTTCCGTCCGCTGTTCAGCCGCGAGGCCTACTGCGACATGGTTGAGCGCGCCAAGCACCACATCCGCGAGGGGGACATCTTCCAGATCGTGCTGTCCAACCGGCTTGAGGCAGATTTCGAAGGGTCTCTCCTGGACACCTACCGGATGCTCCGCACCCTGAACCCCTCCCCCTATATGTTCTACTTTTCCGGCTCGGACATGGAGGTGGCGGGGGCCTCACCCGAGACCCTCGTCAAACTCGAGAACGGGGTGCTCCACACCTTCCCCCTGGCGGGCACCCGTCCGCGAGGCGCAACCCAGGAGGAGGATCTGGCGCTGGAGCAGGAGCTGCTCAATGACCCCAAAGAGATGGCCGAGCACAACATGCTGGTGGACCTCGGACGCAACGATCTGGGCCGTGTCAGCCGGTTCGGCACCGTAACGTTGGAAAAACTCCACTCCGTCGAGCGGTTCTCCCATGTGATGCACATCGGGTCCACGGTGCGGGGCGAGCTGGCGGAGGGCAAAAACGCCCTGGACGCCATCGACGCGATCCTACCGGCCGGCACGCTGTCGGGCGCGCCCAAGATCCGGGCCTGCCAGCTGATCAACGACCTCGAGGGCGACAAGCGCGGCATCTACGGCGGCGCGATCGGGTATCTCGACTTTGCCGGCAACATGGACACCTGCATCGCGATCCGGATCGCCTACCGCAAGAACGGGAAGGTGTTCATCCGGAGCGGGGCGGGCATCGTCGCCGACTCCGTCCCGGAAAAGGAATATGAGGAGTGTCTCAACAAAGCGGCCGCGGTCGTAAAGGCCCTGCAAACCGCGGAAGGAGGGATTCTGTGATTCTCTTGATCGACAATTACGACAGTTTTTCCTATATCCTCTACCAGCTGGTCGGATCCATGAATCCGGACATCCGGGTGGTGCGTAACGACGCGCTCACCGTCGCGGAGATCGAAGCCCTCTCCCCCACGGCCGTGATCCTGTCTCCCGGGCCCGGCCGGCCCGAGGACGCGGGGGTCTGCATGCCACTCGTACAGCAGGCGGGCGGCCATCTCCCGATTCTGGGGGTCTGCCTCGGCCACCAGGCGATCTGCGCCGCCTACGGCGCGACGGTCTTCCATGCGAAGCACCTGATGCACGGCAAACAGTCCATCGCCCGGCTGGAACCGGAATGTCGGTTGTTCCGCGGGTGTCCCCAGGAAGCCCCGGTCGCCCGGTACCACTCGCTGTCCGTCGTCGAGAGCACCCTGCCCTCATTCCTTCTGCCGACGGCCCGGGCCGACGACGGGGAGATCATGGCGGTCAAGCACCAGAACTGCGACGTTTACGGGGTCCAGTTCCACCCCGAATCCTTCATGACGCCGGACGGGGCGCGCATGCTGCGCAACTTCCTGGAGATCGCAAAGGAGAAGAAAGCATGATCAAGGAAGCCATCATCAAAATCGTCGACAAACAGGACCTCACCTACCAGGAAGCCTACGATGTGATGAACGAAATCATGAACGGCGAAACCACCCAGGTCCAGAACGCCGCGTTCCTGGCCGCGTTGTCGACCAAGCGCACCCGGCGGGAGCCCATCGACGAAATCTCGGGCTGTGCCGCCGCGATGCGCGACCACGCACTCAAAGTGGAACACACCTTTCCGGTCCTCGAAATCGTGGGCACCGGCGGGGATGGCGCCAACACCTTCAACATCTCCACGACCGCCGCGCTGGTGGCCTGCTCCGCAGGGGTCAAGGTGGCCAAGCACGGCAACCGGGCGGCCTCCTCCCGGAGCGGGACTGCCGACTGCCTCGAGGCGCTGGGCATCCGGATCGAGCAGACGCCCGACCAGTGCGTGGCGCTGCTGGAGGAAGTCGGGATGTGCTTCTTTTTCGCACAGGTCTACCATACCTCGATGAAATACGTCGGTTCGATCCGCCGGGAACTCGGAATCCGGACCGTATTCAACGTCCTCGGTCCGCTCACCAACCC
>JAAYKS010000107.1 GCA_012522285.1 Clostridiaceae bacterium
GCACCAATCCGCGCGCCATACCGCGACCAACCGTGAAAAAGGCGTTGGCATCCACCCAGTCATTGGTGGGATACAGCGGAGAACTCCGGGTGCCGATCGCAAGCAAAGAAGCGGACAACAGCAGGCAGAACCCCCACAGTCGCCAGCCGCCTGGACTCACAAACCCGGACACCGGCCTGGAACCGACGGTTGTCCGCCGTTTTGAACAATGGAGTTCGCTGCTGGTCCCCACCCGTGTCACCCCCTGTCGGCAGGACTCCAGCCATAGGGTCCGACCAACTCCACAAATATGACCTTCATCACGGACTCGATGCGGAGCGGGCCGTCCAGTGGGCGGGTCACCAGCAGCAAGTCCTGTTCCATGCGCGGACCGACCGGAGCGACCATGCGTCCCCCCGGTGCCAGTTGATCGAGCAGTGGCGGTGGGAGAGCGGCACATCCCGCCGTGACCATGATCCGGTGATACGGTGCATGTTCCGGCCAGCCGGCACTTCCGTCGCCGATCCGAAGGGAGATGTTGCTATACCCCATATTCCCGAGACGCTCGCGGGCGCGTTCTCCCAGCACGGACACCCGCTCGACCGTGTAGACATGGGACGAGAGCATCGCGAGCAGGGCGGTTTGAAATCCGGAGCCGGTCCCCACTTCAAGTACGGTGTCGTCCGGCCCCGGGTCGAGCAGCCGCGTCATTTCGAAGACCAGAGAGGGTTGGGAGATGGTTTGACCACAGCCGATCGGGAGCGGGGCATCGACGTGGGCGACCGACTGCAGCGGCCGATCTACAAACAACCTTCGATCCAACCTGTCCCATGCAGCTTGCAACCTTTTCTCGCGCACGGCAATCCCCTCCTGTCGGATGAGACCGGCCCATAAACGGATTTACGGATGCCTAAGGGTGCTCTTTGTCTTCTTGCTTTCATACATCAGGCGGTCCAAATGTGCGATGAACGCGTCGACCGCTGTCGTCACATTTGGATCCAGCACGTCATATCCGCAGCTCAGATGGATGTCGTACGGGGTCTCTTCCATCTGGTTGAACTGCTCTGCGGTTTCATGGATCCTGGCTACCGCCTTTGTCAGATCATCCAGGTGATGGATCATGAGAACCACCGCAAATTCATCACCGCCGTATCTGCAGATGAAGTCGTCGTTGCGGAGACTGGATCGTAAGATGTCTCCGGTCCGTTCCAGCGCTTCGTCCCCCGCAGCGTGCCCAAAGCGGTCGTTGATCTGCTTGAACGAATCCACATCGATCATAATCCCCGCGATCAGCTGCCTGCGGCCTCGTTCGTTCCATTTGTGTGCCAAATATTCCTCCAGTTGGCTGCGGTTGTGCAGCCCCGTCAAATGGTCGGTCCGGAGTCGGCGATACAGGACACGCAGATAGATGAGCAGCAGCGAAAGGACCATCCCGGGCCAAATCAGCACCAACCCGAATGTGAGGATCTGGATCAGCCCTCCGAGAGAGGGCGGAATCACAAAAAACAACAGCGAACGGCGTTCCTCCCGCCGGACCCTGTTGCGCAGCAGGAGGATCTGGATGGTGGTTCCCAGCAGGTACCCATAACAGACAATAAAAGTGATGTAGATGCCCGGCCCGCGGGCATAGGTGTTACGGTCTGTAAAATCAAACAGAAACCCGGTCTTGAGACTGATCAGTACCAGCACCGAATGGAGGACGACCGGAAGGCTCAAAAAAGCCAGGCGGGGCCCGCCGCGCACAATGCCCCGATTGAGCTGCAGCTCTGCATACAGCGACCATAACAGGCAGGGCAGCGGATGGACCAGAAAATACAACACGGTCGACGTCCGCAACAGGATCCCGGCAGTGGCACCTGATTGACCGGAAAACGACCACATGCCGGTATCCACTATCAACATAAACGCGTTGGACAGAACCAGTGCCCGGAACAGGCGCTGATCTCGCGGGTAACGGGTGGAACGGTTCCAGGAGCCGGAAAAGACAACAGCAAGTATCGCAAGCGCCAGGCCGTTGATTTGAAGATAGCTGATTGTAGACATCGGCATCGCACGGCTCCATTTCACTCGTATTATTATTTCCTGTTTATTTACTCGGTTATGGGCTCCATTGTAGATCATTATAAGCATTCCGTCATCTCCCGGCCGGGAATCTTGGCATACTACCGATTCCTTTTCGGATTCCCCGGAAAGGAACGCGAGGCTGGCATGTGTTGTAGCCCTACTTATGGAGAGAGGCTGGTGGATGAATGCCAGCGTCACATCAGGAGGCTGGACGCTGCCACTCGCAACGATAACGAGTCACGCCGGGGTACTTTTCCCCCAGGGTGTGGATCGAGAACCCGCATCGCCGATAGAACGCGATCGCATCGACGTCGGTTTCAGCTACGATGCGCATGGGGTCGTGTGTGCGGATCAGCGCCTGCAGGAGTTCGCGCCCGATTCCCTGCCCGCGGTAAGGAGGATCGACCGAAATTGCCAGGATCTCCATCTCGGCGGCTTTGTCGGACAACCAGGAACGCCGGGCAGCCAGCACACCGACCAGCGAGTCCTTTTCCAAAAATCCATAGGTATAGACATCCACATCGTCGGCCAACTGGCCAATCCAGCGGTCCAGCCGTTCCTTGCCCGGACGGTACAAGCTTTCCGCCAGCAGCGTGCGGACGTCCGACCTGTGAAGCAGTCCTCTCAGATCGAGGATGTGGTTCATGAATTCACCCGTTTCATGTATGTTTGCAACAGAACTGCCAGTGAATGTATGCTTCTGTTTTATTTATACAACAGGAAAGCAGAGATGAGAACCCGTCTGTGCGGATTATTTCGGTTCTGCCTCCCCGGTCTGACCGCACAACCGCTCCATCAACGCATTGATGCGGAGCGTGCAGTCCGTGCGGCGTACACCGGGAGAGCGCCAGGAATCGGACAACGGAAGATAGATGCCGTCACGCGCGGCAGGCCCCAGATCCCATCCCCCGGCCAAATCCCGGAGCCCGTCCAGCCATGCAGCGGCGAACCGGAGCTCCCGTCGCACTTCTTTTCCCGGGTGGAAGGACAGGATTTCGATGGCACCGATCCACGAGCCTGCCCGCCGGTCGGTCCCGGAGGGGGGCGGAGTCCTGATCGGTCCGTCGCAGACATAGTACAAACCGGACGGGTGGTCCAGCACAAGGCGGACCAAGGCGGCTCCGGTGACTGCGTCCAAGGCACCTGCCAACAGCTCGATCGGATAACGACAAGACAAATCCGCATATCGGGGATGAGAGGAGGAAGGCATGCCAAAGGTGTCCCCGAACACCCGGGTGTACACCCGCTCGTCGAATGTTCCTGTCTCAAAAGAGGCCGTTACCACCGCGCGCCATTGTTTCACCACCCTGCGGACATCCGGGTCGTCTGGAGCAAAGATCCGGATTGCCGTCGCCAGCATCAGCTCCACGTAGCAGTCCCAGCCTGCACCCTTCTCCCTCCGGTCGGGAATGGCCTGCCGCCCCAGCAGACAGTCCCGCAGATATGCGAGTGCACGCCGGATCGGGAGATCCTCACGGGTAAACCCGAGTATCCGCAGCCTTCGCAGCGCTTGCTCGGTCGTCCAGTCTTTATAAGGTGCGATCCGCGAATGAAACTGCCCCCAACTGCCGTCCGCATGCTGGGCTTCTAAAATGGCACAGGCCCATGCTCCTGTCCGGAAATCCATACCGTTCTCCTTTCCGTCCCGCCGGTCTCTCTGTAACACAGGACTTCATCCGGGTACCCCGCATCGTCTACATTAGGGGTATGAAGTCCACATCCGTCAAAAAAGCCGCTCTGCTTACAGGCGGTTGTATATCACTCGGGGTAGCCGTCATTGGCCTCTTTGTCCCGGTGCTGCCCACCACTCCTCTGCTCCTGGTGGCGCTCTGGTGCTTTTTACGTAGCTCTCCCCGCATGCACGCACGGTTGCTCGCACACCCGGTACTCGGAGCCTATGTGCGGGACTACGTCGAACACCGGGCAATCCGCAGGGGGGCCCGCCGCCGGACCTTGGCATTGCTGTGGCTCTCGCTGGGCGTATCCGCTCTTCTGATCGACTCCCTGCATGTCCGGGTGGTTCTCGCTGTCGTCGGTATCGGTGTAACCTTCCACCTCCTGCGACTCCACGTACTGGATCCTGCATCGCGTCCATCCGACGCGGCGGCACCCGGGCGTGACACCCCGGAACAGGAATCGCCCTAAAGAGACTCCCCTTGCTCTACTCTTCCCATTCCGGCAAGGTGGCGTCCTCGCAGGCCTGCCGGTTGATGCGAGCCCCGGCGGGCTTGGGAACACACGCACCGTCTGTCAGCAAACAGGTGGGAGCCGCGCTGTAACACTGGCGAAAGAGCGTGCTCTCACGCGCGAACGCCTGGATACGGGGGGTTGGCAGGGCATGTCCGCAAGGGCTCCAGTACCGTCCGCTGTCATGCGTGTGCAGATAAACGATGTTCAATGGTGCCATATGATGCCTGCCCCTTCCCCGCCGTGCGCGTCATCCGGTTTGTTCGGCTTCAAGATCCTGTTGATCCGGTTCCAGTCGCCCGCCGCGGATCCCGCGGGCTCGCTCGAGCAGGCGGGCCAGCAACCGGGCGGAGGCATGGTTGAGATGTACCCCGTCCACCGTCATCACCAGGCCTCTGCGATCGGAGACTTTATCCGCAAGAGGAAGCAGAGTCGTCCAGACCGAGTCGCGGATTGCCTTGGATGGATCA
>JAAYKS010000108.1 GCA_012522285.1 Clostridiaceae bacterium
GTGTAGTACCACCCGATCCCGGGTTCGGTCTCCTCGGACGCGATCAAGTAATCCGCGTGCCGGTTGGCCATATAGGCGGTCTCGAGTGTCGCCATCAGACAGGCATCAAAACCGATCCAGTCAAACGTGACGCCCGCGCCGGACAACGCGGCATCGATCTCATCGATCGACATCGAACCTTCCTGCGGAAACACCTGGTCGTATCCGTATCCGGTAAGCGATCCGCCTCCGTGGTCCCAAAAGATCAGCGCATACCGGTTCGCGGGATACCGGTCGGCACAATAGGAGACAAAATTCCGCAAGGTGTCGGGATTGGTCATGGGCCGCGCGCCGAGGTCGGATTCCAAACGCTCGAGACCCGTGTCCGTCACGCGATATCGCTGGTTGGTCTGACTCGAAATCACAGAGTTGCGCCAGCTTGAAGTGCCGCCGGTCTCCACGATGATCTGTACCTGGTCTCCGACCGTCGCGTACAACATCTCGTTCAGATCCGCCGTCGCCATACCGTATTCGCTCTCGAGATCGGTGCCGCACATAAACAGCATGATCGTGAATACGTCGGCTCCGTTCCCCTTGATTGTGGTGCGGGGTGAGCGGGTTTCCAGAACGCCGGTGGGAGGAATTGTCGCGGCCGTAGTGCCGCCCGGCAGAGTTGTACGCCGGGTGGTCGGTGCGACGATGGAGGGATTGGGATCGGTTGTGGGCGGGGTCTCGGTCGGCCCTCCCAGGATGCCGCAGGACTTTAATATGAAATAGCCGGCGACCAGTACCACGGCAATCAACATCCATCTGGGTATCGATTTTATGCCGCGGCCCGAAGGGGTGGTACCCGACCCAAACGGACTGCCCGAGGTGCCGCCTGACGATCCGCCGGCTCCATAGGGAGGAACAGTTCCCCCTCCACCAGTGCGCTGTGCTGCCTTGCGGTCACGGTAGCCGTCGGCTTTGCCGACCGGTCCGCCCATCCCCAAACCGGAACCACGCCGGAATACACCACCGCCACTCGCCTTGCCAGCGGGTTTTTGGGGTCTTCCTCCGCTTTTGCGTTCCATATACGAATCCTCCGCAACCTGCCTGTCGGGACACGGGCGACACAGAAGGCCGGATCCGTGTAGCGGCCGGTCTCACCATCAGTGTAGCACTCCCGATCGTCAGGGGGCCGAGGCGGATTTAGTCAATGTGTTTGTCGATATGGAAGCGCTGAATTTTACGGGTGGTGTTTTTGGGAAACTCTTCCGCGCGCAGTTTGACATGATTTACCGTCTTATAGGAGACCATGCGGGCGTTGACTTTCTTGACCTCCGCGTTGAAATACGCGAGCGGATCTTCGACCCCTATGGAATGGATTTTGTCCGCGTTCGGATAAATCTCCGCGACGATGAGCTCTTTGTTTTTGAGATTCCCACCCTCCCCCGCGTATACGACGACTTCCTCGACGCCCGGAATCTGCGCGATTTCGTTTTCAATTTCCTCGGGATATACGTTCTTGCCGTTGGAGAGAATGATCAGGTTTTTGAGACGCCCGGTGATATAGAGCCAGCCTTCTTCGTCCAGCTTGCCATAGTCCCCGGTGTGGAAAAACCCGTCGGCGTCAAACACCGCGGCCGTCGCTTCCGGATCTTTGTAGTATCCACTCATGACATTGGGGCCCTTGACGCAGATTTCGCCTTCTCCGTTCTCATCCGGGTCGACGATGCGCACGATTTCGTCCTTGATCGGGAACCCGACGCTCCCGCGTTTCTGGAGTTTGTTCCGGTTGCAGGAAACCAGCGGGGCACACTCGGTGATGCCGTAGCCGTTGAGGAGTGTGACGCCGATCCCGTCAAAGGTGTCGATGATGTCCTGTCGGAGCGCGGCACCGCCGGAAATCACCATCTCGAGCTTGCCGCCGAGCTGTGCAAGAACGCTTTTGAAGAGCGTCCGACGCAAATCAATCCCGACTTTCCGGAGCAGGTTGCTTGCCTTCATCATCGTGCGCAATAGTGAGGCTTTGCCCTGTTCTTCCGCGCTGGTCCAGATCCGGCTGTGGAGTTTTTCCAGAAAGAGCGGAACCAGTACCAGGTGGGAAGGCTGTTGCTCCTTGATCTCCGCGCCGATGTAGCGCAGACCGCTGGAAAGATAGATCGTGGAACCCTGTGAAATGTGTCCCACAAGGATGACAGTCGAACCGAAAGTGTGGTGCAGCGGCAGGGTGCAGATCGTCCGGGGCGTGATCGCAAAATAGTACATCCCGTTGGTCATATCCAGCGCGATATTGCGTTGGGAGAGCATGACCCCCTTGCCCTTGCCGGTCGTCCCGGAGGTGAACACGATGGTCGCGAGGCGGTCCGGGTCGATCGGGGTATCGTAGTAGGAGGTGTCCCCTCCCAGAAACGCTTCCCGGCCACTGACGGCGATCTCTTCCAGTGCGATTGCTTCTTCACACCCGGGAGAGCCGAGGCAGAGCCAGGAGTCCATTCCGGGCACCTGTCCCCGGAATGACGAAACCTTGGGCTCGATGGAGGCGCCGTGGAGCAGACCCACGCACTCCGCGGTCCGCAGGATGTCCGCCATATCTTCCGCAGGCATATCATTATCGATCGGCACCACCACCGACCCGATGGACATCAATGCGAGATAGGAACAGATCCAGTCGTAGGAATTCTCTCCCGCGAGCGCGATGTGCCGGTCACGGAATCCGAGCCCGATCAGTCCCGTCCCGAGATCCCTCACCCGGTCGCGCAGCTGACTGTAGGTGACATCGACCACGGACTTGTCCCGCGGATCGGCCTTGTAGGCGATAGCGGTCCGCTCTGGAAAACGCTGGGCGGCGTTTTCGACCATCACGCGAAAGTCGTCAAACTCCGTGGTTTCATAGAGCGGGTAGTTTTTCCGTGCCATGTGTTTGATCTCCTATAGAAAAGAATCGATGGGACCGGATTGGAACACGGTCTGTATCACTGTCCACAGTGTGCCGGTTTTGTTTTAAAAAACTACCCGCTGTCCGTTTGATTTCATTGCTGATGATAACGTGCGCGTGGTCGAAAAGCAAACCTGCTCTACGTTTTAGAAGAGCGTCTTAAGTGCCATCGGCGCGTACCTGCTCCCGTGTTTTGGCCAGCAGATCCTGTACCCGCACCGGCAGCCCGGTTCGGCTGCTTTCGATGGCTGCAAACACGATCGCGACGGCCTGTAAATTTTCTTCGACACGGGTTTCCATCGGGGAGCCCCCGTCCAGCCATCCGATGAATTTTTCAATCAGCCAGGCATTGGCCCATTTTGGCTGTGCAAGCATGGGAAGTTTCGTCCCCTCCCCTTCCCGCGCATGGGTCCACGTGGCCTCCGGATTGTAGACAAACCGCTCCATTTGGCGATGGTCGAGGATCAGGGTCGCTTGTTCGCATTCCGCGCGAATGTACTCGTTGGCCCACGGATGGAGGCCGACCGCATTGGTGTCCGCTCCCTCATAGGAGATCCGGACTCCGTTTTCACAAGTTATTTGAACCAGCCCCTGCGCATGGTTTTTGAAATCGCTCCAGGGTGGATTCCAGGTCGTGGCGTACACCGTCTCGACCGGAGCACCGGCCATGTCGGCGAGCAAATCGAGATGGTGCACCGCGCCCTCCAGCAGGAGCGGGTGGTCCATTTCGTGCCGGAATCCCCAGCAGCCCGCACGGCGCAAATCGGTGGAGTACCGGCAGCAAAGATAGTCCAGCCGTCCGTTCCTGCCGCTCTGGAGCTCTTCACGCAACGTGGTTTTGTCCATGTCGAACCGGTGGCTCATGGTCACGCCCATCTTGACCCCCGCCCGGCGCACCTTGTCCGCGATCCGGACCGCGCCTTCCAGCGTGTCCGCTATGGGTTTTTCGGTGAGGATATGCATCCCGTGGCGCAGCGCGCAGTCGACCACTTGCTCATGAAAACGAGGCGGTACCACGATCGCACAGCAATCCGCTTCCACCTGTGCGAAGGCCTTCTCCACATCGGAAAAACACTGGGCGTCGGTCAACCCGAGATGCTTTTTCGCGTTCTCCAGGGCTGCGGGATCGAGGTCGACCGCGGCGACCACCTCCACCACACCATCTGCGACGTTGGGTGGCAGAAAATCCCTGCACCACCATTCTCCCCAGCCTCCGGTGCCGACCAGAATCATCCGGTGTCCCATGTGCTATCTCTCCTCCCCGCAAGTCCAGAGGATGCCCCGGGCGAGCACCGTCCGAAAATGCGGATCTTCATATGCCGCCCGGTCGTGTCCGGACTGGTAGCAAAACACCTTTGCGTTGCGGTAGTGCCGAGTCCAGGCGATCACGCCGAGGCTTTCCGTACAGGGCGTCGAGAGCAGGATGTCCGACCCCTCTCCGGGATCTGCGGCGTCATAGGTTTCGTCGACCAGGTCCCAGTCCTCCAATCCCCGTGTGATCGGGTGGCCGGGATGCTCGATGTGCGAACGGACGGTTCGGCCAAACGCGTACTGGTAGTTTTTCCGATCCGGGATCCCGGTTACGTCGGTCCACATGTCCCATTCTGGAAACGCAAGTACCGCATGGTGCAGCACCACAATCCCCTGTCCGCGCTTTGCGATCGCCTCGAGAGATGCCTTGTCGATCGTGTTCCAGGCGGGAGCGTCTGCCGGCGTCTCCAGCTCCATCGCAAAGAAAACCACCGCGTCGTAGCAGTCGGTGTATCCTCCGAAGTTCGTGCAAAATTCCTGAACCGACTGCACATGACAATCGATGCCGGGCAGGCTGCGCAGGCATGCGTTGAAGGCCGGGACATCGTAAGGGTGGCCTCCGGTCAGAACCGCGACCGTTTTCATGGATGGATCCTCCTGTCAGGGGTCCTTTCGGACCGGTATACGAGACTGATGTTCCTCAAACAGGTTTTTGGCCTTGTGAAAGGAAAACAGGAACGCGATATTGGAGATCAGGCCGATCAGCATGCTCGCGAGCGAGAGTTCCGGGAAGATCTGGAACAGCAGGATGGTGCCGAACGAGGCAAATGCCATCCAGATCCAGAACAGGCGCAGGGACTCCGCGTTGAGCGGGATCCCCGCCGCTGACTCCATGTCCGCCACTCCCTTGGCGATTTCGTACGTGATCTTGAGTGAAACCGTGATTGACAACTGCTCGAGCGGCAGGGTAATCGCGGTCCCCAGCATGGCGGACAAACCGACCAGGTCCGAAACCCACAGCGCCGCGGTATAGATCACCATCCCCGTAACCCACGGGCGGGCACGGGCGAATCTTCTGCTGTACGGCGCCATCGCATCCAGTCCCAGGCGGATGAGGATGTAACCGACAAAGTCCGGAATCAACCCGACGATGTGAATTCCTCCCGCACCGAAGGTGATGTCGAAATCGAGCAGGGCCATCAGCAGCCCGTAGAATATTCTCTGCATGGGTTGTTTCCTTTCGTCGGTCCGTATCCAGCGGGTGCCTGACCATTCTACCCCCGAAACGGTACACGATCATCTCCAAAAGGATGATCGTGCCCCCGATGAGGGCCGCGAAGCCGGGGACTTTCCGCAAAGCGCATCTGCGGTCTTCAGCCCAGATCTCGGAGCGCACGACCCACCGCGCGCATGTTTGCGACCCGCATCTCCGCGTACTCCCGCGACAGCATGATACCAGACGCACCGGCTTCGAACGCCTGGATCACGGCCCGATAAACGATTTCCGGATCTCCTCCAAAATGGTCGTCGCCGTAGGGCACATCGAACCCGATCCCCGGATAGACAGGCACCTGACCGCCCACACCGTCGACGATGCGACGCGTCAGCCGATAGACGTAATCCTCGGAAAACCCGCAGGTGTCCATTTCGTTCAGTTCGGGTTCACGCGTTTTGTCGTATCCCATCAAATCGTAGAACGCCTCTGCCAGAAGTCCCATCGAGGTGTCCCTCAGCAGGGTCTTTTGCGCCCGGGCCAGATACCAGTTTTTGATCCGCGGCGCCGCGATGTCGTGATACGCGATCGGTTTGACAAAGTCGCAATACCGGGCGAGCGCTCCATAGTCGATCTCCGCGCGCTGGAACAAATCCCACGTGCTCTGCTGATGGTCGACATGAATGCCAAAGCGGGCATCCGGCCGGATGATTTTCACAGCGCCATACAGACGCTTGGCCAGATCTTCCTTGGAGTCGTGCGCCATCTGCTCCCATGCCAGTATTTCGGGATATCGGAGAAGGATCCGCAGAAAGGTGGGGAAAGCGCCGTCGACCGGATTTTCCGTCCCGTTCTTGAGCCCGAGATTGTATTCGTAGAGTTTCTGAAAGCCTTCGCGGGCACGTTCCCCGTTGATGCCTGCCGCCCGGGCGCGCGCCATGCAGTGATCGCAAAAGCAGGTCGGAACGTCATCCCAGAACAACATCCGAGACAGGGGACCGCAACGCTCGGATCCGTACTGGAGACCGTCGATCGGATAGGTTTTGAACATGTCCTCGACAGAGCTCATCCAAAAGCGCTGGTATTCGGGGTTGTTGAAGCAGGTGTTGGGATGCAGCCGGCCGTAGACGTCGATCGAGAGCACCTGGGACCAGTTTTCGACATAGCGCATCGTGCGCGCCTGGTGGGGTTCCAGGAAACGGGCGAACACCTTCATTCCCCGCTTGCGGGCGGGTTCTGCCAGATCTTCCAGGATGTCGTGCCCGGCATACTCCGTCCCCTCCGGGTCCGGCCGATGCCGGAGCACCGTGCCACGGAACCGCTCCTCGTGGTGGCGGATCCAGAGGCCGGGGAGTTTTCTCCCCCGCTCGTCCCGGACCGGTACTCCGTGGTCCTGCGCCAACGCGTCGCGCGGGCGGTTGTGGGCGCCGTAATACGTATGGGTATAGGCGATCAGGGTGTTGACCCCCGCCGTATCCTGCATCAGATCGAGTGCGTGTTCGATCCCCTCGTCGTACAATCCGACCGGGTTGACCTGGATCCCTACAAATCCGTCTCTCATGTCTCTCTCCCCACTCTGTGACTTGCGATCCCTGTATTCACCTGGTCCGCACTTCTCAACCTATCTGCGCTTTTCTCCGGTCCGTATCAACCAGATGATCTCCTCTTCGGTGGAGTACTGGTCGTAGTCCCCGACCAATGTGCCTGGATGGTGGTAGACGATTCCGTTTTTTTCATTCCGTTCGAGTGCCCGCATCAGGTCTTCTTCCCCGAACTCCCGGATGTAGCGCGCAAATGCCCGGATGCGGACTTTGTCCAGCATATTTCCCGTACAAGGAAATTCCGGACACTCCCAACACCCACGGTACCCTTTATCGATACAGCAAAGCCGGTTCTTGCACCATTCCCGGTCTGCGCAGCCATCGTTGCGGCAACCCGCGCAGGTCGCGTTTTCACCACAAACACAGCAAGCAAGTCCGCAGTACGCCAGTCCTTTTTCCCGATCCATTTTGCTTATTCCTTCCATGCCATCCAGCCGTATCCGGCTGCTATCTCCATCGCTTGGTCCTCTTCACCCCGCGGCACAGGAACGGCGATTTCCACCCACTGATACCGAACCGGGATGAACCTGCCGCCACTCCCAATCTGGCGCAGGGTGAACACCAATACGGCCGGACTTCCCGTCATGAGTCGGACCTGTTCGAGCCGGGCGATCCATTTCCGGTTCCACGTGTACAGCACACCCAGGTACCAAATGCCTTCCCGGGAAAGGATCGCCTCGGGTCGCGCGCGGTCAGCACGGCGGTTGTGCGCACGCATCGCGGTAAACCCAACCAGGGCGAACAAGACCGCCAGCCCTCCCATGATCGCAAGAAACAACCCGTTCTCCGAAGCGTCGAATAAAAAAACGATCAGGCCGATCAACAGAAACAAAACGGCAAGCGCAAAGCCCCCCAACACTGCCGCACCGTTTCCACCTTTCTCTTCCCGGACGATCGCTTTCCACTCAGTAGAGCTGTAATGCCAATGCGCGAGCTGCATCGACGGATCACGCATCCGCGAAGCCACGTCCGCCCGGTCCCAAAATACCAGAAATGCCACGAAAGAGGAGACGACCACAAAAATGCCAACAAAGAAGAGGGCGTATCCACCGCGCATCCCGTCCGCTCCCGCCAGAGGGGGCAGCAGGATCACCAGCCAACCGGCCAGAAAAATAGCCAGACAGACCACAGCGGCACGACGTTCCCTGCGAGTGGCATCCATGCCGGGGTCCTCCCTCTTTCTTTCGCGTTCCATGACTGAAATTATACCCGAGTCGGAGACTACAGCACAGGAGGGTTCATTCGATTCGCCAGCCCAGGTCCTCCAACCGCTTATATCGCGCGTACCAGCCCTCCTCGCGGGCGAGCGCCCGGGGTGGGCCGCTTTCCACGATCCGTCCTTTTTCCATGATATGAACGGTATCCACGTCGAGAAGTCCGGACAATCGATGACTCACCGTCAAGATGGTTTTTTTGCCACCCACCGCGCGAATGGCATCCAATACTTTGCGCTCGGTCAGAGCGTCCAGTCCGGATGTCAGCTCGTCGAGCAGCAGTAGCAGCGGATCAGTGACCAGCGCCCGGGCCAAAGACAACAGCTGGGTTTGTCCGAAAGAAAGATGTGCGGCGCCCTCTCCCAGAAGGGTATCCAATCCTTCTTCCAACCCGTCGACCATTTCCCGCAGCCCGACGAGCTCCAACGCTCCCAGCACCTGGTCCCGCGTGATCGCATCGTCACGCAGTGTGATGTTGTCGCGAATGCTACCGTTGAATACGACCACGGTCTGCGGCACGATGCCGATTCTGCGCCTGCGCTCCTCCGGTGCCAGCAGATACGGATTGACACCCCCGACCCGGATGGAGCCTTCCGCCACTGGATACAGCCCGACCACAAGGTGGAGCAGTGTTGTTTTGCCCGATCCCGTGCGCCCGGCCAGCGCGGCTTTGGTACCGGTGGGAATGGTAAGGTCGGTGCCGTGTAGTACATCCGCTCCGTTCCGATAGGAGAATCGGACCCCAGTCAGCACGATGTCAGGGCGGGCACACGGTCCTACCGAGACGGAGGAGTCTGCTTCCACCGGTGCCGGGCAAGAGAGGTCGGGTGCCTCTGTTTTTTGGAGAGGCTGTTTTCCTTCCGTCTCGGTAGGAAGACGAAAATACGCGCGAATTCGCACCAGCCCGGCCATCGCCTGCTGGATGGTCAGCAATTCACCCGCGGCGGCTTCGATCGGTTCAAACAGCCGGATCATCAGATCCGCCGAGGCTGCCAAAGCGCCTAAACTGAGTCCCAGTGCGAGTGGCGTGGCATTTTGCCCGGCACCTGCTACCAGCACCAGCGCGATCACGGCCGCGCGAACGGTCTGTAGCACACAGGGAAACCAGGCGTCGTACACACTGTTGGCGTTCATGGCGACGCGGTGCCCTTCCAGCAGCGGCTCAAATCGCTCCGCGAAGTGCCTCTCGCGGCCGAACACCTTGATCACATTCATGCCGGAGTAGATTTCCTGGATTCCGGTATTGATGTCCGATACCCGCTGGCGTACCACCTTCTGCCGCTGGTAAATCCTGCGACGGAAAAAATCGGATAGAACATAGACAACGGGAATGGCTCCCGCAGCGATCCATCCCACCACCGGCGAGATCGCAAACAGCGCCAGCAGCAAACCACCGATCTTGAGCAAGTCCGCTGCCGCGCCGACCAACCCCGCGGTAAAGAGGCTGTTCACAGCATCGATATCCGAGGAGAATCGCGCCATGGTCTCGCCCGCCGGCGTGTTGAGATAGTGATCCATCGGCAGCAACGGTAACCGTTCCAGCATCATAGAGCGGATTCGGAGCAGGATGCGCTGGCCAAGTACCATCGCGCCGTACTCTCGTACGAGATCTGACAGCCCGATCGCCAGCACCGCGCCCAGATAGAGAAGGGCCATCTGCCACAGACTCCCGGGCCCTCCCGTCAACGGGCCGTCGACCAACCGGCGCAACACACGGGACGGGCCGGCGACCAACACCGTCCCGGCGACCACCGCGGCCAGCATCGCGACAGTGTGCCAGGGCCTCCTGCGCACAGTTTCGGCCAAAGCGCGCCATAAAAAACGCTCTTCCGGATTTTTACGCATAGCCGCCCTCCTCCAGAAACACCTGCGCTTCGTAGATTTCCTTGTATAGCCCGGATTGGCGCACCAGTTCCTCATGTGTTCCCGATTGGACGATCCTGCCCTGTTCCAGCACCAATATCCGATCGGCTTGCCGGAACGCGGTCAACCGGTGTGTGAACAACAATATGATGCGGTCGGCAGCATCCGTCCGAAGTCCATCGACAATACGCTCCTCCGTCGCGATGTCCACCGCGGAAAAAGGATCGTCCAGCAGCAGGACGGGCGCCTGAGAGTAAACAGCCCTCGCCATGGCAATCCGCTGCCGCTGTCCGCCGGACACCCGGACTCCTTTCTCTCCGACCGCGGTGTCCAGCCCTTGGGGAAACCGACCAAGATCTTCCAGCAGGGCGGTCGCCTCCAAAACGGTGTCCAGTCTGTCCCGGCCCTTTCCAGCCCCGGAGTCAGGTGCTTTTTGACCTTCCTCGTCGATGCCGAGCAGAATGTTGTCACGGATGCTCATGGAGAACAGGAACTGTTCGTGTCCCGCATACGCGACCAGTCGCCGTCGCTCGGAGGCGGATAACCCGGACAGTTCCCTGTCTCCCATCCGGATGCTTCCGAGATAGGGATAGAGGCCGGTCAGGCAGTGGGCCAGTTGACTTTTCCCCGATCCGACGGCACCGGTGATCCCGATGATCTCGCCGCGTTTTGCCGAAAAGGCGATGTCGTGGAGAAAATGACCGCCATCCAAACCAAACGACAAGTCCTCGACCACAAGTTCCGGGCAGTCGGGCACCGAGGACGTCTCGACTCCCTCTTCAGGCCGGCCATCCTCCATCTTTTCACGGATTCTCGTCCAGGCGGCACGTGCGCCGTGCCAACGGTTAAAACACGCGCGGCAACCCGCGTCCTGCCTGAGAACGCGATAAACATCACCAGAAACGCGTTGAACGTGCCGACGCTCCACGCGCCGTTCACAACCTCGCGCCCGCCCTGTGCCAGGACCACCACGATCCCCAAACCCGCAATCAAGGCATAGACCGGCAGCATCGCCTGCTGCAACAACATTTCCCGGATGGAAAACCGTGCCTGCCGTTCGTAGGCGTCGCGGATGCCCTCTGCCTCGTCCCGCTCCCGTCCGAACAGGCGGAGTACGGCGACGGCATCCAGATAACGCTGCAGCCCGGTGCTGGAAGCTGCGGCGGCCTTGCGCGCATTCATGGAATATCGATAGAGCACATGCCGCATGTTCTGTGCGAGAAAAATGGTCACCGGAACCATCACCGAAGCCAACAGTGTAATCCGCCAGTCCCGAATCATGAGGACCACAAAGTACGATACCATCAGCAACCACGTATCCCAGCCCTCGTTGAGCGTGGTCATCACGGTGTCGACCACCAGTGTGATGTCCCCCACCGTTCTGGACATCAGATCGCCGACGGACTCCTTTTCCAGTTCGGGCAACGGTCGTCCGAGAACACGTTCAATCAGGGTCTGCCGCAGGTCGCAGGCAACCCGGTTGAACTGGTCCCGCATGAACCATCGTTTCACATATCGCGCGAACTGGAAGAATCCGGTCATACCGACAAAATAGGCGGCCGACAGCCATACCTGCCGCGCCGTGCCGCCGCCAGCCGCATCGAGCAGCCGCCCCATCAGGATGGGACCCAGCACAATCATGGTGTTGTACAGAATGCCCCCGATCGACGACACAATGAACTGGAACCGGTATTTCCACAGATACGCGGGCAGCGTTTCGCGTCCACGGGGCGGGCCGAATCGTTTCATCTGATTCGCTCTCCTGTCAGGATCTGTCGTCGTTCTGCATCTCCGCATGAGGCATACGGATTTCTTTGAACAACTCGTATGCTTTCCCGCGGGCGCGGTCGAGAACCATGCGGCCTGCTTCGGTGATCGTATAATACTTGCGCGTCTTGCCGGCGACCACCCGGTTTTCGCTTTCGATCAATCCGTCTTTCTCCTTCGCGTGCAGGATGGGATACAGGGTCCCGGCACTCATGGAGTATCCGTGTCTGCTCAGTTCTTCGATCATCCATGCGCCATAGACCGGCTCCTGACCGGCGTGATGCAAGATGTGGATACTGATAAATCCGAGGAACATACGGCGGATGACGCGACTGTCCATACAATGCGCTCCCTCTCTGTAACGGATGACGATATCGGCATTCGATATCAATATGGTATCATATTGATCACACCCCCCCGCATTGTCAAGGGACAAGGCACAAGGAGGTTTGACATGTCGCACAACCAACTCAACCGCACCCGGTATCTTGAGATCGCCCGCGTGTTTCTGCGGCTGGGGTTGTTGGCGTTTGGCGGACCTGCCGCCCATATTGCGATGATGGAAGACGAAATCGTCACCCGCCGCAAATGGATCTCCAAAGAGAGGTTCGTCGACCTGCTCGGATTTACCAACTTGATTCCAGGCCCAAATTCGACCGAAATGGCCATCCACCTCGGACTCGAGCGGGGAGGACGCCTCGGTCTTCTGATCGCGGGAACCTGCTTCATCTTTCCCGCGATGGCGATCGTCCTGTTGTTCGCGTACGTGTATGTCCGATTTGGCTCGATCCCCACAGTCGCGCACATCTTTGACGGGATCAAGCCGGTCATCCTCGCGGTGGTCGTCCAGGCACTGTACCGACTGGGCACTCTGGTGCTCAAAAAAAGGGATGCCGCGCTCCTGGCGGCCGGAGCGCTCGCGGCCTCCCTGTTGGGGGTGGGGGAGATTCCGATCCTGCTGGCGGCCGGGCTGCTGCTGCTGGGTTGGCGGTCGATCGGGAAACGCGGGGCGTCCACCCGGTTGATGATCGTCGATCCGATGTCGCTTGGGCTGCTTTTCCTGTTGTTTCTCAAAATCGGATCGGTCCTGTATGGCAGCGGATACGTGTTGCTCGCCTTTTTGCGATCCGAATTTGTAGACCGGTATGCGGTGCTTTCGACGCAGCAACTGCTCGACGCGGTCGCGGTAGGGCAGTTCACCCCCGGACCGGTGTTCACGACTGCAACCTTTGTCGGTTACCTGATTCGGGGAGTGCCGGGTGCGCTGCTTGCGACGGCCGGCATTTTCCTCCCGTCATTTGTACTGGTGCTGTTGTTTCATCCGTTGATCGACCGGATGCGGCGGTCTCCGGTCGTATCCGATGTGCTGGACGGGGTCAACGCCGCTTCGATCGCCCTGATGGCTGCGGTCACGCTGATTCTGGGTCGTGCGACATTGGTCACCTGGCCGGCGGTCGTCCTCTTCGCAGCCAGCGCATTTCTGCTGATCCGATACAAGGTCAACGCGACCTGGTTGATCCTGGGAGGCGGTGCTGCAGGCGTCCTGCTGTCACTTTTGTAGAGATATAGCTCCGCGAGAAGTTATGATGTGGGTGCAGCGGAAGTGGGATCGAGAACCGACACATCCTGTGATCCCTCATCGTTGAGAAAAGGCGCGTACATCATGACCGCATGGTTTTCCGTAACGTACTCTTCGTCGAGATAGGTTCCGTCCGGATCGTAGCGCAACCGAACCAGCTCGTTGTGCCGGGAGAACCCGCCCCAGTATTCCCGCCGGATCTCATGGTTGCGTTCCACCACCTGATAGACATTTATCGGGGAAGCCGATGCGCGCCATTCGCCCTCCAGATTCGTTTCTCCCACGCGAAGCGACAACTGAAAGTCCATTCCCGTATCGTTGCGGACCATGAGATCCCTGTAGGGATAGACACAAGTCGCACCGCTTCCGAACGGCAAAGTTCGATTGACGTCCGGAAAGACGTCGTAGGAGTGACGGAACCGTTCCGCGATGGTCAGGTCGGTGTGCAGTGTCATCCAGTACAGCAGATTGGTGATCTGACACAGACCGCCGCCGATCCCGGGTTTGACCGATCCACACTCCAGCTCGAATCCAAGGATATATCCATGGCGCGCGACCGGAGGGCGCACCCTTTTCCAAAAACTCAGTGCCTCACCGGGATGCAGCACCAGTCCGTCCAGCCGGGCGGATGCCACACGCAAATTCGTGATTTTATTGTATTGGTAGACCATGTCGACATTTTTAAGCGGTCGGATCAATGGGGAATCGTGTGTCGCATGGACATGCGGCAAACGATCGGTCGTCTGTTCGCGGGCAAACCGGATGCGGCCCGACCACCACAATAGATATCGCCTTCCCTTATAGTACATCCGTCCCAGTTGACGTCGGATCAGCCCGCGTCGGATCGGCCGGATGTCATCCGGATCCCTTCGCCGGTCCAGCAGTAGCCGGATGCGTTTTGTAGTCCCCATCTTGTACCCCTCCCCCTCGTAACCCTATCCCGCGATCGACCAATATCCGACACACAGCAAGGCGGCCAGCACACTGGCGAGTGTCCCGACCAGATAGCGTTCCGCGAAGCTGCGGTCTGCAGCCAATCGGTTAAACCGCGCCACACTTTTAGCCGCGACGATCAACCCGATCGCACCCAGCTGGCCGACCAGCCCGAGCGTCAGAATCACCGCGCGCTCCAACATCCCGATGGCTCGCCCGGCGCGGTCAGGCGCTTCGCCGGCACCGCCTTCCGTATCCAAGTGTCCCTCTCCCACCGATTGCAGCACCTTGCGCACCAGGATCGATGCGGGCTGAAGACAAAGCAAATACAACAACAGAAGCAATACAACCTGTGCGACCGGACCTTCCCCATATGTGTTGATGAAATGTCGAAGAGGAGTTCCTTCCACCGGTCCAGCTGTCACCGCCAATCGGACGACAACGAGAATAGTTGCCACGTGAATCGCCTGATCGGCCAGAAACAAAGCCAGCCCGTCACGCTCCAGGTGATTGCGCAGTACCAGGGATTTCATGCCATCGACAAAAATATGAATCAATGAAAGGGTCAGCGCGACCGGCCAGGCTCGGCCTGGTGGCAAAGCAAAAAAAGAAACTGCCGTAACACATGCCAGGTACAATGCGGCATGCATTGCCAGTCCGGAGAAGCTGCGATGCTTTCGTTGCACCGCCATACCGGACTGCAGAAAAAAATCTCCCGCCAGGTGTGCAATGAGAAACAATTGGACGATCACGTTGCATCCTCCTCCAGGAGCGTATCCAGCCACCTCAGGATCACCATTTCCTGGTCCCTTATACCGGACAGATTGCCCGCCCTCATGATATTGGCGATATTTTGCCGCGACTCTCCCGTGATGTCCGCCAGCCTCCCCGGGAGACCGCGCAAGGTTCGGAACCGCCGCAACACTCCCTGCCCGTCCGCAGGGTCATCCGTGATCCATTCTACGACAGATACTTTGTCAAAATCAAAGATGTCTCCTTTGGATTGATACAGTGGATGATCTTTCATCAGCATTTCGATGTCCGGGAAGACCGATGGGTCCATTTCGTCCTGCAGCAAAACCGGAACCATCACTTCCGTCAGGACCAGAAGCTGCCGCTGTTTTAGAGTCAATGCCACACGCATTTCGTGTTCCCGAATCAGAAATTCGTTGGCAAAGACATCTGCAGCGGTATCGGTAAGCAATGCGGCTTTCCCGCCAGCCTCTTCCGCCAACCCGATCGCACGCCGGGCTCGATGGTAGGCAGTACCGTCCTGTTCCGTCGACTGTCCGCCTTCCACGCGGAGCGTCCAGTCTCCGACGCCGATTCCCATCCGCAGCGGGACCGGTGCTGTCAGGCTATCCAGCACCCGGAAATACCGATACGCCGCGGCAGGCGCGCTAAACAGACCCTGAAACTCGTCTCCGGCAGAAAAGCCGACTCGAATCAGCAGCGACGGCGCGAACAACCGGTTGAGGAATTCCAGGCAGCGAAGGAGACGTTCCTGGAGCGCCTGCCGCTCCACCCGTTCGTATTTCCGGGATTTTTCGATGTCTACCATGAGAGCGGCGTAAGATTTCATGAGCAAGCCCTCCCCTGGGAAGAATACCACACGAGGGGCTAAAACGACAACTAAATAGAGTTGCTTTTTAAAATAGCAACCTTTTTTAGTTTCATGTCAAACCGTAAGTCGTCCGAACGAATCGACGGCAAACCGGACATTGCGGCTCCAGCCCGCTTCGGTAAGCGGGGTATAATCGTCTTGCGGGACTTACGTTCCCATCCGCTACTTTCCACAAACGGATCGTGAAAGGTAAAAGTATGTCCTGGGCCTGGAACCCCTGGCACGGCTGCCACAAGATCAGCCCCGGCTGCGCGCACTGCTACGTGTACCGCCACGACGCGAGATACGAGCGGGATGCTGCCGACGTGCGCAAAAACGCGGACTTCGGGCTGCCGGTACGCCGGGATCGAAGCGGCCATTTCAAAATTCCGCCGGGCGAATTGGTCTATACCTGCTTTACGTCGGATTTTTTTCTTGAAGATGCGGATGCGTGGCGCAAAGAGGCCTGGGACATGATCCGTATGCGCGACGATCTGTCTTTTTTTCTGATCACCAAACGGATTCACCGGTTTGCGGTGAATCTGCCCGCAGACTGGGGGGAGGGGTACCCGCATGTGTCGATCGCGACGACGGTCGAAAACCAGGACCGCGTGGATTTCCGGATGCCATTGTATCTTGTCGCGCCGATCCGGCACAAAAGCATCGTCTGCGAGCCGTTGCTTGAGAGAATCGACCTGACTCCCTATTTGTCCGACGAGATCGAACACGTGACGGTCGGCGGCGAGTCGGGAAATGAAGCACGGCTGTGCCGTTACGAGTGGGTACTGGACATCCGGGAGCAGTGCAGGCAGCGAGGCATCCCGTTCCATTTCAAGCAGACTGGAGCGTTGTTCGAAAAAGACGGCTACACCTACCGTGTCCCCCGCGAACACCAGCACAAGCAAGCTCAAAAAGCCGGGATCAATCTGCCCTAACGTTTAAAATACACAAGATGCGTTTCGGTTCATTCCTTCTCCCGCAAGGACGATTCCGGCAAGGACACCTGCTGTCGCCGGGCATGCCATTTTTCCACCAGCAGGGAAACGAACCAGCCTGCCGCGGGATGGACCGTCAGGCCAACTGCGACACAAATCGCCGCCGTTCCCCGGTCGGAGCCGGTGCGGAGGGTCGCCAGACCTGTTTCCAGCAAGGGAAGGTAGATGCCAAAGAGCAGGACCATCCACAACAGCGGGGGAAAGACCGCCAGGTCAATAGGAAACCCCAACAACCCTGCCGTGACGCCAAAAAGCCCCAACCACAACGCGCTGCGGCGGAGTGGCCCGCGTACGACACCCAGCGGAATCATAAAGCTCCGCCAGACCGCCGCGGTCTGCGCACCCCCGAGCAGGACACCTGCCAGATTCCGGACCCCAACCAGATATGCGGTCTTGCGAAAATCGATGGTCGGCACGGTTCCGGTATCGCCACTGTGCCCCTGCAGGACCGCCTGCACGGCCAATGCGTCGATCGGCCACATCACGAGAGCCAAAAGAACAAACGGCACTGCGCGCAAAAATCCTTGCCACTCCATGCCCCACCCGATCCCCCACAGTTCCTGCCACCAACGCGCCGGGTCGACGATCGGCAACCCGACCCCCGTGGACCATTCAGGGAAATGGCCGAAAAGGAAGGCAAGGAGCAGGGCAGTGACAGCGCAGACCGGAATTGTCAGCCACCGTGCATGGAGCCGCTTGAGCGAGATTGACCAGGCGATGCCGGCGGTCAGCAACAACAGGGCAGGCAGGGTACCGTTTTCCGAGGCGGCCCACCGGTGAAGGCCCAAAAGACCACTCTGAAAACCCATGAGTGAAAACAACACCAGGATGCCCCCGCGCGTTCCGGGACCGTTGAGCCGCATGAGGCGGTCCTGCCAGCCGAGCAACGCGGTCAGCAACCCCGCCACGCCGGCGAGCAGCCCGAACGACAAGGGATGCACCCCGGCGGCTGCCATCGCAGGGACCAGCGCAATCAGCGGAGCGAGCGTGCCGGGAGGGCCGGCCGGTACCCGCAGGGCAACCGTCACGACGAGGGTCAGCACACTCGCAAGAATCAGTTCGAGTCGCACATTTTCCCGGACAAACGTCGGATCCAAAATGCCGAGAGCAGACGCCCAGGCAGAAGCGAAAGCGGCGACCAACGCAATCTTGCCGATCACGCCGGACAGGGCGGGGATCAGGCTTTTGATCTTTCCGCTCCGTTTATCCGTCGAATCGGAAGGTTGGGTAGAGCAAGAAGAAGAGCAGGGTTTAGTCATGCATGAATCCTTTCTGATTCATGCAAAAATACCAGTATATTGAGTGAAAATCAAGCGATATTCGATAATAATTGCATATTCGTCATTCGGTTTATGCAAATCCTACCAAAACGCTCATGCAAAACACACTCAATGCCGGAACCCAATCTCATCGAGGATCCGCTCCACCGTGCCGACAAAACTGTCTTCGGCCCCCCAGGAAAACGAAAAAAGCGCTCCTTGCCCACCGCCCGATCCGATGGCGTCCACCTGGACCTGACCGCCCTGACCTGAGACCACCACCGTCAGGCTGGCCCGGTTGGACGCACGCATAAAGTACTTTTCAAACACCATCACAACCACTGTGCCTTCACCCAGTCTCCGCTGGACACGGTCAATCAGCGAGCAGCTGAGTCCGCTCGACTCAATACGGTCTGCCAGCAGAGAAGCGATCTGCGTCGCGTCACCGTTTCCGTAGCGTGTTGCTTTTGCCATGGGGGTCCTCCTGTCGATACTTTAGTGCAGGTAAGCCCGCACCCGTGTGCGCGAGCCCGGTTGCAGTTCGGCCAGCACGGGGCCCTGCAGAAACAGTGGGTCATTGGATCCTGCCGGTGTCAGCATCAAAAAATGCGTCCCAAGAATGGCATCCCCGAGGCGGATGGTGTTCATGGGGTCGAACCCGGCCAGGGAAAAGTCTCCTTCGATCCGCTGGGAATGGCTGTCCTGAAATGACGCAAAGGCACGGACACGTTCTTCGCGGAGAGATTGCGCCAGGCGGGCGACCTCGCCATCCGGATCTGCCTCATCGGAGCTTGCGGGCCGGATATCCGCACTCAAGAGTTCGAACAAGGTCTCCTGAACCGCACCGATGTCGTGCCCGACCGGCCGACCGGCCTCCTCGCAAACCAAGGCGAACACTGCCCCGGTGGTATACGTCATGCGCCGCACGTCAAACAATCGGGTCCCCGGATCGGTCAATATCGTCAGATGGTGTTCGATCCGGGCCATTGCTTTGTCCGGCGCGATCCGCTCCAGCGTCCGGATGCCGATGTATTCGGCCAGCCCTTCATGCGTTTCAGACAAAAACTCGCTGCGCGCGGCGTCGCCAAAGAGAGAGACGCGGTCTTTGCGGTATGCCATGAACCGTTCGAGCCGTTCTCGTTTCCGCGAAAAGGAGGTGGATCGGTAGGCTTCCGCCAGCATCTTGTTTTCCAGGGCTCTGCGACGGAAGATCTCCACATCGACCGAGTCCTCCAAAAAATCCAGCACCATCGGTTGGCGCAGGTCCTTCCGGATTTGTTGAAACGCGTGGAACATCTCGTGGACAAGTCCGGCGGCCAGCGTGTCCCGGTCTTCATGTTCGGGATCCGGCACCTGCCAGATTGCCACTTGGTTCCCCTCAAACGTAATCGCAGTGTTGCCCAAAAAGCGGTTGTCGTGCGGGAGGATGCGGTCACCCGGGAGCCATACGCCGGTCTGATTGTACAAAGCAAACGGCAGGCGAGCAAAGCCCGGCCACAAGCTTCCAAATGCGATCCGATCGAGGATGCCCTCCATCTCCCGGTACAGCGCTCTCATCCCTGTCCCCCGTCCAGAAATCTGCGTACGATCTTGCGGTTGACCCCTGTCTCCCCCGGCAGCGCAAGCCACAACCGCGACGCCGCGACCAACACGCGCCACCCCTGGATCGGAAGTTCGTCCACCCCAGCCAGCGTTCGATATCGTGCGACATATGCGGCTCCCACCGCTTCGCGGGCCGCATTCATAGCGTGCCCGGTTTCCGACGGAGTGTCCGGGGGGAGTGCCCGGCTTTCGAACACGAGCATCGTGCGCGCGACATCCGCCCACGGATTGCCGGCCGTCGCGTCGCACCAGTCGATCACGACATCCCCTCCGGGTGTGCGCAAGATGTTGTCCGGATGAAAATCATTGTGGCAAAACCGGTTTCCGGTCTCCTGCGCGGCAAGCAATGCGAGCAGACGGTCGATTTCCTCCGGGCGAAGGTCCGGGGCGCGCCGAATTCGGGCTTCCAACCAGTCGGTCAACGATGTCAATCCGGTATCGATCCGATTTTTGTGGATGGAAAAATGCAATGTCGCCATCTCCGCACCGACTGACTCGACAGATGCGGCGCCACTCAGTAAAGCCAAAATCAGGCTTTGACCTGAGACCCGGTCCATTATGATCGCCGGCTGTCCGTCCCATGTCGTGACCTCGTATATCCTCGGCACGGGCAGACCGCACGCAAGCGCCAGACGAGTGTTCTCCGCCTCACGATCGATCGCGGGATTGTCCGCGTGGGTATGGAACACCTTGGCGACGCGGTCCGGGCCGCAAGCATACACCGTTGCATCGGCTCCCCGGCCGACCACAGTTGGATCAATCCGCATGGCGCTCCTCTGTCTGCTGCTCCGATCCATCCCGCACCGTTTCCTGGTACAGGGAGATCGAAGGGAGCGCCATGGAGATTTCCATCTCCCGAGCCATGTTCAGGATCGCGAGGTTGATCTTTTCCCGCACCCGCAACATCTCTGCGTAGTCCGGGTTGGTGCGATAGGCAATAAACACTTCAAGTGAGGAAGCCGCGAACTTTTCGAACGCGACCAGCACGCTGTCCGGTTCCACTTCGGGATCCTCGTTCAACAGGGTTTTGACCCCTTCCACAAACGCGGCGACCGCTGCGGCCGGCGTCGCATATACGAGCCCGATATGGAATGCCACGCGACGTGAACTGCGCAATGCGCCGTTGGAGACGATGCTCGAAGCCAGCTTGCTGTTTGGAACAGAAAGGATGGATTGATCGATCACGCGGATTTTGGTGCTTCGCAGTCCCACCGCGACCACTGTACCGGCGAAGCCGTCAAACTCCACCCAATCCCCGATTTCAAACGGTTTGTCCACCATGATCGCGATGCTGCCGAATAGATTGGATGCGGTGTCCTGAGCCGCCAGCGCGAGCGCGAGCCCGCCGATGCCAAGTCCGGCCACCAATCCGGATATATCCGTCACCCAGCGAGAGAGTACCGCAAAGATGGCAAAGACGAATACCATCGCTTTGAGCGCGATGGTAATGTAGTTGGCGGCGTTCGCGTCCACCTTGCCGGGCGCTGCGCGTTCGGGATCCAGCAGCAGGCTTGCGACCAGACCCGCAGCGGCATACAGCGTCCAAAACGCAGCCAGCAAAAACAGGGTGGACAGCACATTGGCCGCCACTCTTTCATAAGGAGCGGGGATCGACAACAAAGGCAACACCGCACGTGCGGTGCCCGCCAAAAAGAAAAAGGAAAGTGGACGCAAAAGCGCGGATCGAACCCGTGTGTACCGGTCGGCGTTTCGGCGGCGCAGTCTTGCGAACAAGATCCGGACCGTCAGCTTTGCCAACGGAGTACGAAGAAAGAGAAGCGCAACCACGAAGGCGACGGCGACCAGACGAGGTGCGAGAACGGTCCATTCAAAGAAATCGGGCGGCATGATGCATTCCTCCGGAAACTGGTTGTTTCATAGGCTTTCGCCAACGAAACCATTGTATACCACCGATCCCGGAACACCAAAATCGAAACGGTTACGGCGATCCCTTCTACGCCCTGATCCGAACCTCAAAGCATCCGTCCGGATCAGGTCGGATCCGGACCTCGCGCGCTCCAAACCCGCCAGTGAGGAAAAAGATGTGTGCGGGATCCGGTTCCGCGTTCGGACTCTCGACGATTGCCCCCTCGGCGATGATGGGAAGCACAAAGACGGCGTCGTCAAAGCGTCCTTCCATCTTGCCCAGGATCTCGACGCTGTTCGCGGTAAACCGGTAGGACAGTCGGCAGGTCGCGGGAGGATCGGCAGGGACTTGCTCCAGATCGACCAACGAGGCATCAACCTGCATCGACACGGCCCCCGGGGATTGCTCCGCCCGGATGTCCGCCCGGGTGTCGTAACACTGCGCGTAACGCCGCTTGCCGGACAGGCGCTCCACCCGAGGGGTAAGCGGTCGGTGCCGAGCCCGATTGAGCGGAAGCTGCATGTTGAGTGGCTCGACCAGCCGGTAGTCCACAACAGATGAGGCGATGACCGGGCCAAGTCGTCGATGCCACAGCAAGGTCAGGGTGCCGCCGGTCGCATGCCCCGCGTCGATGCCAAAATCGTAGCCTGTCACTGTCGCATGCCAATCCCCCACCGCGATTTTCCAGGTATCTATTTCCGGATAATGACGGAGCGGCGCGGGATGGTCGCAGGGCAACGGGACAGCCGGCCCTTCGCCGCCATCTTTTGCCCCGCATTCCAGCGCCGCGGCAAGCGCGTTCGCGTGGGTGATCGTGTGGTGCACACAAGGGGGTTCCCCGTGTGAGTGATAGTGCAGGCCGCCGTGCAGCAGGCCGTCATGAGTACAAGCCGCCAGCAGGCGTGTATTGCGCAGGGCAGCCTCCGCAAAGGCGGGGTGCAGATCGCACAGAACCGCATAGGCACCCTGACAGCCGTCCGACGTCCGGCTGCCCCAGTAAGTCCACTTGTTGTTCCGCGAGCCGAACGAGTTGTCCCATCCCCCGTCCGGGATCATGAACTCCAATTGGCGCAGCAGGATATCGGTCAAGCGTGTCAACAAACCATCTTCTCCCGACTCCCGCGCGTAGAGGACCAAAGCGGGCAGGGATTCTTCCGCGTTGTAGCCGATGTCAACCGGACGGCAACCTCGAGGGGTCAGCGCCTCCCTGGGACGACCCTCTCCCCACAACAATCCCTCCGGCGTGAAATGCGCCATCGAGTATGCCGCCAATCGGCGGGCGCGGGCGATGTAGTCCGGTCTGTCGAACTTCCGTCCCAGAAGTGCCATCGCCGCGGCGTTGGAAACCGGATAGTTGATGTTGGTGGGATAGTCTTCGTCGATCGTCTCATACAGCCATGACCCCATCCAGGCCAGACGGGCTTCCCATTGTCCGCGCACAGCTGGCGGGAGCAGATGACCGTACCGGTCCAGCGCTTCGCACAACCCGATCGCGGAAAACACCGTGATCCCTCGCCACTCACTGTTGGGGTCGTTGTACAGACTCCCGTCGTCGCACAGCATGTTCGCCTGCCAGTCAAACAACCGCATCGCCGCTGTCAGATAGCGCGGATCGCCCGTCCGGTCCGCCAGTAGCATCAAAGGCCGGATCGCATTGTCCGCCCGTCCGTGCATGATCTTGCAGGCCGGACAGAGGATGCCGCCGTCCAGCCGGGGATCGCCGGTGCCATACATCTGGAGAGAGACCAGGCGGTCGCACCAGGTGGTCAGAAGGTCAAGATACAGGTTCGCCATGGGAAAGGTCCTCCGTTAAGGCGTCTTGGATTGTGTCCCCGATTGTACCTTTTCCGGATGTCGGGCGACATGTGTATACTCTGAAGAGGCAGTCGTTTTGCCATCACATTGAATGGGATCCCATCTTCAGGAGGAACCGCCACATGACAAACCCCCTTTGTCCCGACCGCAAAGAAGCGGATCGGCTGTTGACATGGGCCGGCACTCAGAACCCCGGACTTTGGGTGGATCACTGCAGAGTCGTGGCGCGTGTGGCGGAAACCGTCGCCCGCTGGTGCGGGATGGATGGAGACCGCGCTTATGCACTGGGACTGCTCCACGACACCGGACGATATGAAGGCGTCAGCGACCTGCACCACGTGATCGCGGGCTACGCGCTGCTATGCGAAAATGGATACAGGGACGCCGCCAGGATCTGTCTGACCCATTCGTTCTCCTATCCGGATCTGCGTGCCTATTTGGGAAAACAGGACTGCTCCGAGGAAGAACTTGCCTTTCTACGGACTTTCCTGGAAACAGCCGAATACGACGACGAGGATCGGCTCATCCAGCTGGGGGACGCGCTGGGGTCCGCGCACGGAGTCGTCCTGCTCGACATCCGTCTGCTGGATGTCATCCGTCGACACGGATTCGCGGAACTGGGTCAAAAGAAAATCGAAACGGTGTTTGCGATTAAAGCACATTTTGATCGGCTTGCCGGTCTCAATATCTATACGTTATTTTCGGATGAAATCCAGACCAACTGCTTCGGCTAACCTCACGGGGGAGGCGCGTATGCCGGGAACCATTTTTCATCTATATGTGGCACAACGGTTTGCTGAGCGCAATCCCGCCGTGCCGGCATCTCCGGATTACTATCTCGGCCATGTGGCACCGGACGCGGTATTGCTGCGTTCGGACGCGGACGCAGGTCTTCATGCCGTCACTCACCTGAAACAGGATGGCATTCCGTGGGAGCGCTCCGTGCTGGAGTCTCTTCGCCGCCTCGACCATCCTTCGGTTTATCTGCTGGCCTTCCATTTGCACGTGCTGGTAGACGTAGTGTTTTATGAACAGCTCCATACGCGCCGGAACGGAGCGTCCGCTTATGGTAGCGCTATGGAAGTACTGGACCGGAACCTCTCGGCACGGATGACGGATCTTCCGGCAATCGTCGCCCTGATGGCCAAGGCAAAGCCAGCCGATCCCACCCCCGGAACAACAAACGACGACCTGGCCGCCATGGTGGCGGACTGCCGTCGTCTGGTTGCCGAAGCACCCGGCCGAGCGGAGGAGCCTCCGGATCCGGTCGAATACCCCTTACATCGTCTGCTGGCGTTGACCGATCCGATCGTCACCTATCTGGAAAATTGTTTACACTAGAGGACTAAACTCGTCCCACTCAGGATTCGATCTGCCCCAGAATAAACGGCAAGACCTGATCCGGCTCCAACTCGAGGATCAGCGCCAGTTCGTTGTAAAGCAGTTTCTCCGCTATTTTCATCGCGTCTGCATCCGCACCGGACAGCTTTTTGTCCCTTTTTTCCAGTTCGATTTTGCGATGATGGATCATCTTGATCCACTGCGCCAGTTTTCTGGTTTCGCACGAATGGAGCATTTCGGTGAACATGTTCTTGCGGAGAGAGTCGTCCTCGACCCACTCGCTATCGATGTCCGGCAGTTCCTGGATCAATGCGAGGATTTCCTCTTTGGTATGGATCCTGCGGAAATGTTCTTGATTGTGGTCCGTCGGGAGATATACCGTCTCGTTGTTTCCATACACGGGGCGCAGCACATAATACTCGCGCGCCGGCATGCCACTAAAGCTTTTCTCGACGATCTCGGCGATCTGGCAGACCCCGGTCGATCCGAAAACAACATAATCGTTCACTTGCAGCATTCTGTTCCTCCTCAGGCGTTCCTCTCCGCATGGCAGGTGCTGCGCTTGCTACGATACACTTGGCGGCATGTGGTAGAGGATCCGTATACGTTCTTCCCTGTCCGATATCCGGCACCATGGGGACGTTACGTTGTACTACTATTGTACCGCCAAATCCCGATTTTCCCTAATGGGCAATCTGCTGAATCCGATCTACCAGTCGGAAGCGATCCCTCCTCAACATCTTGAAAAAAGTCTACAGATTGTCCCTCCGACTCAAATCGACCTGCGTTTGCGAATCCATTGGAGAATTCCCCAGGTTGCACCAGCGCCGACCAGCAGGCAGGCGACGCCGATCGCGATGGTCGCACCCGCCGATATTCCGTTGTCAGCGGGAGGGAGGACGGGAGGTGCTGTCGTCGGGGTTGGAGTCGCAGGCTGGGTCGGTGACGGGGTGGGCGCTTTGGTCGGAGAAGGCACCACAGTAGGCTTTACAGTGGTGGGACTCGTCCCGATGGCAGGCATGCGGTGCACAGTGATCTCGTACACCTTTTCGGTGCCGTTTTCCGCTTTGACGGTAATCTCGTCCTGGTTCGCCCCGGGCTTGAGGGCGATCAGCTCGCTCTGCACCGTTGCGTTGGCATCTTCAGGTGTTCCGCCCGCCAGGAAAGAGAGTATTTCATAGGGCAGGTAAAGGACGTATTCGGTGCGGTCGGGATCAAATGGCGGAGACAGGATGCCGACTTCCGGTTCCAATGCAGACAGGTTGGCATTTCCGCTTGGTTCGTAGTCCGGGTCTTGTGCCCGCGTGACGGATATGGTGTATTTCTTGACTGCACCATTGGCAGCAGTGACTGTCACAGACACCGTATTGCCACCCACTGCAAGTTCCGGATTCGAAATGCTGACACGCGCGCCTCCATCCTCTGCGGAGGCGGTCAGATTCAACTTCGCAACCGCAAAAGGAACCTCTGCGGTGTAGGAAGTCGTTCCTGCTGAGAACGAAGGTGTGAACGTAGCATTGCTCACGACCATTGACCGCAGATTGTTGTTGGAAGATGGAGGTGCGATTACGCTGGCGGCAAAAGTGGCGTCACCTATTGAACTATCCGCAGAGCCGTCGCTTACTCCGAGCCCGGTACCAACCACCTGGACCAGAGTGCCTACGGATACCCCTGCATTGACGGTAAAGGTCAGCGTAAACAGCCGCCGGCTTCCATTGATCGGGGCTGCCAACTGATCGTCGATCGCAAGGAATCTGATCTGCCCGGACGATGCTTCGAGGTCGACTGCCCATCCCGCCAGTTTGTTGGTGCTGCCGGTATACGACAGAAGTCCCGAGTCAAACACCAAGTTCCCTTGCGCGGCATAAATGCCGGATGCGTTGACGACCACATCCACGGAGAGGCTCTCACCGGCCCGACAGACAGCGGGTCCGGTGATGCTGGCTGTCGCGGTTGCTGCGAAAATACCGGAAGGCAAACAGATGAGCAGAAACAGAAGGGCAAGGGCGACGATTGCTTTCTTCATTCGATAACCTCCAACCACGGGTTCCATGTTGTCTTGCCTTCCAGAATGCAGAAGGTCAATGTGTTTGCGCTGTGATCGTTCCTTTGCCCAACAGGTGTGCTTTGACCTGGACAAAATCGGTCAGGGAAATCTTCCCGTCTCCGTTGACGTCCGCTGCGCTTGCATACGGATCGTTCAGCACCTGTTTCCCGAGCAGGTGAGCGCGCATCCGGATAAACCCAGTCAATGACAATGTGCCGCTGCCGGCGACATCGCCGGTTACCACTATCGTCAATTCCTGCAAGACCTGGCTTCCGTTCATGAGGCGGACGGACA
>JAAYKS010000109.1 GCA_012522285.1 Clostridiaceae bacterium
GCCTACCCGATCACCTGGACGCTGGCCGGCATCGGACAGGTGGGGGTGTTCCTTTATGCCCGCCGGCAGATCCGGCTTCGCGATCCGGACTGGGAGACCGCGGCTGCCGGATAGAGGGATGTCGTCAACCTGACGCGGGCTTTATCTGCGGGGTAGGAAGAGCTGAAGATCGCAGAAACGGACATAATTCCGTCCGGTTGGCCGGCTATTCTGTGTGTGAACGAACCGAATCCCACGAGTGGAAGGAGTACACACATGAGTGAAACAGCAGGTACCCGGGCGACCTTTCGGCATGCTGGCCTTTCGGGCACACCGTACGAGATCGGAAGCCAGGAGGCAATGAATATCCGGCAGCGCCGGCCTGAAGAAGCGGCTTTCTGGTTCGGAGAGAAAAGCGAAGTGTCCGTCTCTCCCGCAACCGTACGGGAGGCGATTGAGATCTTCGAGCAACACTGTCCCTGGATCAACGAAGAACTGCGGGGGTTTGCGGACGGATTCGGACAGCCGCCCGAAAAAGTCATACAGTACGCATTATCCTATGTACCACGGGGACATTGCAGCCATTTTGCCCTGCTGCCGGCCAAGACCGGGGATGTGCATATGCTGGCCGGACGCAGCTATGAGTGGAACGAAGACGACGAAATGCGGCTGGTCACGACCTATATGGAGGGGTGTCACGCCCATCTGGGATTCTCGCTGTTTCTGTTTGGCCGGTACGACGGACTCAACGAGAAAGGGTTGACGGTGACCATGTCCAGCGGGATCCCGATCGAACAGTCGTCCGTCACCGGACTCCGGTTCTGGACGGTGGTCCGGATTCTGCTGGACACCTGCGCGGATGTGGAAGAAGCGCGGGCACGGCTGCGCACACTCCCGATCTCCGGGTACTTCAATCTCGTCCTGGCGGATCGCGGCGGTCGGGCCGCGCTGGTCGAGATCCACGACGACATCCAGGCAATTCGCCGGATCGGTCCGGGGGATCCAGACGGTTTTGTCGCCCCGGCCAATCACTACCGCCTCCCGGACATGCAACCCCTGGTGCGAAACCGGATGCGGCAATCTGTCGACCGGTACGCAGCGATCGAACGCACGCTCCAACCGGAGCGTGTCGAACGTGAAGCGCTTCTCAGGCTTCTTTCTACGCACACCCCCGACGGGATGGCGTGCCATTACTACGCGGACGGGTTGGGTACACTATGGTCCTGCCTTTACGACCTGACCGCGGGAAGCGTCGACATCTGTTTTGGATCGCCGCTGGCCAACCCGTGGCGCACGTTTGGACTCAATCGGAAAGAGGGAGAAACTGACTACGCCGCCCTGCTGCCGGGACGTGAATCGACGTCTGAGATGTGGGAACGCGTGTAAGTACTTCCGGAGATCTTCTGAAACACTTTTCAAAACAACCCCCGGTGCGAAGGATTCGCCGGGGGGTTTTTTTGGTATGGTGGAAGGAGAAAACGATGGGAGAAAATCCTTCGGTTATGGGATAATAGATGATAGGTTATGATCTTATGCTCGAAAGGAGGGCAATATGAAACAATTTGTCTGCACCGTCTGCGGATACGTCTATGACGAGGCGGCGGGTGACCCGGAACACGGCATCGCTCCCGGCACCCGTTGGGAAGATGTGCCAGCAGACTGGGTCTGTCCGCTTTGCGGCGCGACCCGGGCGGAATTTGAGGAAAAAGCCGCTCCGGCTGCGGTTTCCCCTGCCGTCGCCGCTGCGTCCGCACCTGCGCAGGAAACCGGGGAGCCGGAAGAGGATCTTCGCGAAATGTCGTTCGGGGAACTCGCTGCCTTGTGTTCCAACCTGTCCAAAGGGTGTGAAAAACAATATCTCCCCGAAGAGGCCGGCTTGTTCCGTGTCCTGTCTGACTATTATGCGGCGCAAGCCGGACCGGCACCGGTGGGGGATCCGGGCGGTTTGGCCGATCGGATCGACGAGGATTTGAAGACCAATTATCCCGATGCCCATGCGGTTGCCGCCGCCAAAATCGATCGCGGCGCAAAACGGGCACTGGTCTGGAGCGAGAAGGTGACACGGATTCTTGATTCACTGCTGTCCCGTTACGAAAAGCAGGGAGATGCCCTGCGCGAGGGCACGCGTGGGTACGTCTGTGAAATCTGCGGCTTCGTCTATGTCGGAGACACCCCTCCCGATATATGCCCGGTCTGCAAGGTGCCCAGCCTGAAAATCGCCGAAGTCGGAAGGAGGTAGAAC
>JAAYKS010000110.1 GCA_012522285.1 Clostridiaceae bacterium
AACGGCCAGCCTCCTACTCGATTGCTGTCACATGTTTCTATTTGAGCCGCTAGTGCCCCTGGATGAGATCCGCCATGGAGTACCAGCCCGTCTTTTTGTCGTTCATGAAACGAGCGGCGGCCAACGCTCCTCTTGCAAACATGTCGCGGGAGGAGATGCTGTTGGAGATCTACACCACTTCATCCGGGCCGGCGAATAGCACTTCGTGTTCTCTCTCCACGTTGCCGCCGCGGATCGAATGGATGCCGATCTCGCGATCGTCCCGTACGGCGCGGCGTGTATGCCGGTCGAATACAAAATGGGAGGCGGGGCCGTCTGTTGTGTCCTCTCGACCGTCCCGCGCTTCTTTGGCAGCCTGCGCGATCATCAGAGCGGTGCCGGAAGGGGCATCTAGCTTCTGGTTGTGGTGGGTTTCGACCACTTCGATGTTGTACTCCGGCCCGAGCGTAGCGGCAGCCTTTTGTACCAGATCCAGCAGCAAGTTGATACCGAGGGACATGTTGGCCGATTGAAACACAGCGTGGGATTGAGAAAAGGTGCGCAGCTGCGACAATTGATCTTCAGACAAACCGGTCGTGCAAATCACACTCGGCTTGGCAGACCGCTCCGCAAGTCGCAGCAGGGAGGGGAGTGCGCTGGGATGGGAGTAGTCGATCAGAACATCGTACTCGACGGCGCAGTCAGAGGTGTCGGACCACACCGGGTAGGTTTTTTCAGTCGCTGGATTTGGATCGGCCCCTCCGACGACGACAAAGCCGGTGTCCGAGGCGGCCAGACGGTCGATGACGCTCCCCATACGGCCTCCGCATCCCGAAAGAAACAGACGAATCGGTTGCCCGCTCATGACGGGATCAGGCCGTATTGGCCGAGTGCTTTTTGCAGAGCGGCAAGGCCTTGTTCAGACATTTCACACAACGGCAGGCGGCAAGCGCCGACTTCCATTCCCATCATGTTCATCGCGGCTTTGATCGGCATGGGATTGACGTCGCTGAACAGCGCTTTGATCAATGGCACGAGTTCGATCTGCAGACGCGCGGCACCTGCTGTGTCGCCGGCCAGGTAACGGGCGACCATGTCGTGCATCGTTTGCGGAACGATGTTTGCCGCAACCGAGATCACCCCGCGTCCGCCATAGGACATCATCGGCAGGACCAGCGCGTCTTCTCCGGTGTACTGGTGGAGGTTGTCGCCGCACAGATAGGCGGTTTCCGCGACCTGATCGATCCGGCATTCCTTGACCGCGACGATATTGTCGATGCGGGAAAGGCGCTGCATCGTCGGGGGGTCGATGTTCAACGCCGTGCGGGCGGGGATGTTGTACAGGATGATCGGGAGGTCGACGGCATCCGCGATGATGGAAAAATGCCGGTACAGACCGTCCTGCGAGGTTTTGTTGTAGTAGGGTGTCACATGAAGCAAAGCATCCGCGCCGCTTTCCGCCGCCATTTTGCTGAGCCGGACCGCATGGCCGGTGTCGTTGCTCCCGACGCCCGCGACGACCGGGATCCGGCCGGCAACCGCCTCGACAGCGCATCGGATGGAGGAGATGTGCTCGTCGTCCGGCATGGTGGAAGCTTCTCCGGTGGTGCCTGCTACAACGATGGCGTCGGTCTGGTGCTCGATGTGAAATTCGCACAAGGCGGCCAGTTTCTTATAATCGATCCCATCCCGTGTAAACGGGGTGACAAGCGCGACCCCGGATCCTGTAAATACCGGCTTTTTCATTTCCGTGTCCTCCTGATGATCCGCTCCGGGGATCGCACAGCCTGCGGTTTAGACTGCAATACGCGGGGGATTCCACCCCATCCCGCCTTCCTGCGACGGGGACCTGAAAAAGAGCGAAAAGATGGCACGATCATATCATTCCCTGTACACGACCGTCAATTATCCGTATAATGCCCTGTGACTCGACAGCGACAATCTTCCTACCCGCCCCAGGGTGGACGGAATCCGTCCGGGAAAGGCGACATGAAAAAATCCGATTTTCACTATGATCTCCCCGCACATTTGATCGCGCAGCATCCCGCTTCCCGGCGGGACGGCTCGCGCCTTTTATGCCTCGACGGAGAGGACGGTGCCATCCGGCATCTCCGGTTTTCCGACTTCCCGGATCAGTTGATTCCCGGGGACTGTCTGGTCTTAAACAACACCCGTGTGATTCCGGCCCGTCTGATCGGACATCGTGCCGACACCGGAACCGAAGTCGAGATTTTACTGCTGGAGCGAAGGGACGTGCACCACTGGGAGACCATCGTCCGTCCGGGCCGCCGTGTCCGGCCCGGGCACCATATCGTCTTTTTGCCGGGAGAGCTGGAGGCGGACATACTGGAGATCCTCCCGGACGGAGGCAGGGTGGTCCGCTTTGGTTTCGATTTGCCCTGGGAGGCATTGCTGGAACGGGCCGGAGCCGTGCCGCTGCCGCCGTATATTCACGAAACCCTCGAGGACAGGGAACGATACCAGACCGTCTACGCCCGTTACGCGGGTTCGGCCGCCGCGCCGACCGCCGGCCTCCATTTTACGGATGAAATGCTCCGGGACATCCGCGGTCGCGGAATCCAGGTCGCGGAGTTGACGCTGCATGTGGGACTGGGCACCTTTCGCCCGGTCCAGGAGGAAAACCTGACCGACCATGTCATGCACCGCGAGTACTATGAAATGTCGGAGTCGTGTGCGAATCTCATCAACCAGACACGCCGTTCTGGCGGTCGTGTGGTGGCGGTCGGCACCACCTCCTGCCGCGTGATCGAGACGGTGGCCGACGCACAGGGGATGGTACACGCCGGCAGCGGGTGGACGGAGATTTTCATCTACCCTGGATATCGTTTCAAAGGCATCGACGCTTTGCTGACCAATTTTCACCTCCCGGAATCCACGTTAATAATGCTCGTTTCCGCTTTTGCAGGACGTGATCATGTCATGACGGCATACAAAGAAGCGGTCGATCAAGTGTATCGATTTTTTAGTTTTGGGGACGCCATGTTTCTATCCCGTCGGGCACAACAGTCGTCCGGGAAGGGGGAGACCCGATGAGTGGCTGGCCGGTCCGGTACGAACTGCTGCATGTCTGCCGTCAGTCGGGAGCACGCCTCGGTATGGTGCATACCCCGCACGGCTCGTTTGAAACCCCCGCGTTCATGCCGGTGGGTACCCAGGCTACGGTCAAGGGGATGTCTCCCGGGGAACTGCGGGACATGGGTGCCGGCATTCTGCTTTCCAACACCTATCACCTCTGGATGCGTCCGGGACAGGACATCGTGCGCGAAGCGGGCGGATTGCACCGCTTTATGAACTGGGACAGGGCCATCCTGACCGACAGCGGGGGTTTTCAGGTGTTCAGTCTGGCGGACAGGCGCCGGATCACGGAAGAGGGCGTCGCCTTTCGATCCCATCTGGACGGCTCGCGCCATGTCTTAACCCCCGAAAAATCGATCGGGATCCAGAATGACCTCGGATCGGACATCATGATGGCTTTTGACGAGTGTACCCCGTGGCCGGCGGAACACGACTATGTGAAACGCTCCCTCGAACGCACAACCCGCTGGCTGGAACGTTGTGTCGCAAGCCACACACGTCCTCATGAGCAGGCGCTGTTCGGGATTGTGCAGGGCGGCACTTTCGCGGATTTGCGCAAACAGAGCGCGCGTGAAATCACATCGATCGATCTGCCGGGTTATGCGCTGGGCGGACTGAGCGTCGGAGAACCCGCCGCGGACATGTACCATATGCTGGAAGAGGCCGTCCCCCTATTGCCCTCCGGTCGCCCGCGCTATCTCATGGGAGTGGGGTCGCCGGATCATCTGGTGGAAGGGTCCATCCGGGGCATCGACATGTTCGACTGCGTTCTCCCGACCCGGATTGGCCGCAACGGCACGGTGTTCACCGCGCGCGGGCGCCTGATCGTGCGGGACGCCACCTGTGCGCACGATTTTGGACCGCTCGACCCCCTGTGCGACTGCCCGGTTTGCCGGGATCACACCAGAGCGTATATCCGCCATTTGATCAAGGCCAACGAGATGTATGGACTGCGCCTGGCGTCCTGGCACAACCTCTATTTTCTCATGGCTCTGATGCGGCAGGTGCGCGAGGCCATCCGGGAAGACCGGTTGCTCGATCTGCGTGATGAGTTGCGCGACAGGGGGACATTTGACAAGAAAATCCGTCCGTTATAAAAGGATTTTCCTGGTAAGGTTGCACCACCCCTACGGATGGGGTATCATTTGTTCCAGCCATTCTCGTTTTTTATACGATTTAGGAGGACACCCCGGATGACTTTGATCACCCCTATTGTCAACAAATTGGTTATGACGGCCAATGCGGACCCTTCGTCGCTGCTTACGCTGGTCGTCCCGCTGGTTCTCATGTTTGGACTGATGTATCTGATCATCATCCGTCCGCAGAAGAAGAAAGAAAAAGATCTCAAAAAGCAGGTTGAAGCGATGGCGGTCGGCGACAATGTCGTCACGATTGGTGGCCTGGTCGGCAAAGTCGTCAACATCAAGGACGACGAAGTGACCATTTCCACCAGTGTGGCCAACACGCTCGTCACCTTCAAAAAGTCCGCAATCAGCACCGTGAAGAAACTGATCAGCGAATAGCACAGGGAGGAAATCCAACATGTCTCATATCACGACCGTCACCGCGGGCTCCATCCGCAAACCCGCCTCCGGCCATGCTTGCAGCGAGTGTCAGACCAGCTGTCAGTCCGCCTGCAAGACCAGCTGCACTGTCGCGAACCAGCCCTGCGAGCGCGCCGAGTAAAGAGGACGCGCACACCGGACACACATCCATATCGGATAGCGGAAGGTGACTTTCGCTATCCGTTTTCTATCGGTGCCCCGTGGCACTTGGGAGGTATTCTTTGATCCATCTGTTTGAAATCAACGGCGACCGGCTTGCCTTCGACCCGCAGTCCGGTGCCCTGCACCTGGTCGACGAAACCG
This sequence comes from Clostridiaceae bacterium, assembly GCA_012522285.1. Taxonomy (GTDB): domain Bacteria; phylum Bacillota; class Clostridia; order Saccharofermentanales; family UBA5734; genus JAAYKS01. Next base: position 4,944 of record JAAYKS010000110.1, read on the forward strand.
CGTACCGCGTGCTCGAGGCCTACAACCAGCAAGATGGGATCCGGCCGGATCCCACGACGCTGGACGGGTTGACGGCCGCTTACGGAGACGAGGTCCACGCATGCGCGGACGAGGTCGACGCCCTGATCCAAAACCGTCTCCTGTTCATTCCGCCCGAGCCGATGCCGCCCCTGTCCGCGCTGTATCCGGATGGTCCTCGCATCAAGTCCATGTGCCTGCACGTCGCGCATGACTGCAATCTTCGCTGCCGTTACTGCTTTGCCGGCACAGGGGATTTCGGCACGGGATCCCGGGTCCGCATGGATCAGGAAACGGGAAAAAAGGCGGTCGAATTCCTGATCGCCGCATCCGGAGACCGCACCAATCAGGACATCGATTTTTTCGGCGGGGAACCGCTGTTGCACTGGCCGGTGGTCGTCGCGCTTACGGAATACTGTGAGCTGCGCGCCGGGGAAACCGGAAAACACATTCGATTGACCATTACCACCAATGCGACGTTGCTCGATGATGACAAGACGCGTTTCATCAACGCACATATGAAAAACTGCGTCCTGAGCATGGACGGCTGTCCGGACACACACGACCGGATGCGGCCCGACGCCGGGGGCAAGGGATCGTACGAAACCGTATCCGAGCGGATCCGTTCCTTTATCCGGGAGC
>JAAYKS010000012.1 GCA_012522285.1 Clostridiaceae bacterium
GTACAGACTGATCGAAACGGTGTTCCAGACGATGTTGCGGAAATTATAGGAGCCGATGAAACGGTCGAAGTGTTTCCAGGCCACCCAGTTGCTGCCGAAGATCCCCTTGGTCACATCGTATTCCTTGAATGCGATCTGGATGCCGTACATCGGGCCGTAGTGGAAGAGCAGAATAAAAGCCAGGGGCAGGAAGATGATCACGTAAAGCTGCCAACTTTTTTTCAGGCGCTTCAGATCGATTCCTTTTCGTTTGCGGTGAACCAATTCGTACGATAAAGCCATGCGAAACCTCCGATAAGACAGATTCGGGGGCGGAATATCCGCCCCCGACAGCCGGTGGGCTTCTTCTCAATCAATCGACGGCGTCAAGCGCCTCCTGAGTCATGCGCAGATAGTCTTCCAGCCCGATGTTCTTCAGTTCAGACAAATATCCGTCCCAATCGGTCTCCGGATTCATGCCGCCCGTGATGAACTGGGCCGTGCTGGTGTACATGTAGTCGTACAAGGCGGTCTTGGTATCAGCATACTCGCTGGCGACCGCTTCATCAATATAGATGATGTGTGGGGTCACATTCGTGTTGTAATGCGGTTCGTACAGGGTCGTCGCATCATAAATGCGGGTCTCCATGCCGGCACGCAGGTAGTAGTTCTCGGGTTTTGCGGCGACTTCACCCAGCCGCCATTCGGCGCGGCGGAAGGTCGGCAGGGTCTGGTACCAGGAAATGTTCTGCTGGACACCGCTGAACCCTTCGAGGGTCTTCCAGATGGCCGGTTCCCCGTTGATCCCGAGTTCGCCCGGATCGGCTTTGCGCCACTGCTGGCCTTCGTTGCCGAACAGGTTGTCATAGATGAGCTCTTCGTTGTAGAGCAGATCAAACCAGCGGAAGGCCACGTCCGGGTTCTCGCAGGCGATGGTGATCGTGGAGTGTCCGCCGCTGCCGCTTTCCATGCCGGACGGGATATATGCGGTCTGCTGCTTGCCGGAAACGCCGGTCAGCGGCGGGATCGCGTCGTAGGCTTTAAACAGCTCTGAATCGGCAACCGCGAACGCCGAGGGCGCGTTGGAACCGGTCGCGCCGATGACGCCGCTTTCCACTTTCTGCCGCCGGAGCGCGCTGTCCTGCGTGAAGCATTCCGCGTCGAGCAGACCTTCAGCATACAGCTTGTTCAGGTACTTGAGGCCTTCGCGCCATTCCGGCTTGTCAAAGACGACGTCGACGGTCCCGTTATAGGGCTGCACAAAATAGCGTCCCGCGGTGTTGTCGGTGACGATAAACGCGCTCATCAGGTAGGGGATCGAGGAGTTCCAGGAGACGACGTCCACACCGGTGAGCGGCACTTCGTCGGCCGTGTTGTTGCCGTTCGGGTCGTCGTTCTTGAAGGCCACCAGCATGTTGTAGAACTCGTCCAGTGTCTTGGGCACCTCAATATCCAGCGCCTCGAGCCAGGTCCGGTTGACCCACATCTTGTTGCAGGCCGTCATGTGGTAGGTTTTGCTGTACGTCGGCATTGATACGATCTTCCCACCGGGAATGGTCAAGCCCTGCTTGACGCTCGGATCGTAGTCGAACAGCTTCTTCATGTAGATGCCGTACTGGTCGATGTAAGGCGTCAGGTCGATAAAGACCCCTTTTCCGCCGTACAGCGACAGTTCCTCGGGCGACATTCCGATGCGGAACACCTCCGGGTAATCGCCGCTGGCCAGCAAAAGCGGTTTGCTCTCGGTCGCATCGGCGACCATCGTCCAATTGATGTGGACGTTGGTCCATTCTTCCATCTTCTTGGTCATCTCGTTGGTCTCGTAATCGAGGACCGTGTCAGACGCGGCGACCAGAATTTCCAGTTCAACTTTTTCTTTGACAATCGGCAGTTCGCCTGCCGGTGTCAGATTGGATGATGTTGTCGTGCTGCCGGTCGTTGTACCGCCAGTCGTCGTGGCCTTGGTTGTGGTCGCGCCCGTCGTGCCGGTACCGGTCGTTGTCGGTGTCTGAGTGCAGGCTGCAAGCAGCACCAGCACCAGCAGCAGACTGACAAGCCCTAACAGCTTTCTGCTTTTCATGGTCTAACCTCCTTACTTGATTGTGGCCGAATGTTCCTGTGTCTCTATTCAACGGTAACCGCGGGAAGACCGTACGCTTCCCCCCGCGTTTTTGCCGTTAAAACCTAGTCCATCCGCTTAAAAGCCAGCCAGACCAGCGGGATGTTGACTGCGCCCGACTGCCGACGTGTCAGGCTGACGGTAACGAAACCTGCCGATTCGACGCGGCAATCACCGCGGATGCTTGCGATGCGTCTGTACCCCCTGCCCGTCATGCTGACCGAAAAGCTGTCATCTTCCCTTGGCTGGGGGTTGGTGAGGCTCTGCCGGCCCACGGTAACTTCCACGCCGCACTGGGCGTTCCCGATGTGTTCGCCAGGAACGCTCACCATCTGGACCTGGTACGTACCCGGCCGGGTGAAGCGGGCCTGCCACTGCAGCAACTCGTCTGCTTTCAACCAGCCGGCTACAACCGCGACCCGGTTGACCGCCAGGCCGCGCTTGCCGTTATCCTTATCAAAGATGTTGATCTCCTTGTCGACGGCGGATGCAACGGGTACGCCGTCCCGCAACGTAATCCTGCTGCCCCAGATGGGATGCAAGCGTAAGGAATCGCCCTGCTGTAGCA
>JAAYKS010000111.1 GCA_012522285.1 Clostridiaceae bacterium
AGTCCCCCGCGCTATTCGACTACGACAAGCTCGCCTGGTTCAACGCGGGCTATCTGCGCGCGATGGAATCCGCGCGGTTCCTCGAGACCGCCGCCGCGCCCATCGACCAGGCGCTGGGCGGGAGATGCCTGGACCGCACGCTGCTAGCCTCGATTCTGCAGCCCCGCGTGGAGCGGCTGACCGACATCCCCGGGATGATCGGGTTTTTGGCCGCGCTGCCGGACTACGACACCGACTTGTTCACCCACAAGAAAATGAAAACCGATCCGGCACTCGCGCTGACGGTGCTCACCGAAGCCCTGGAGACCCTCTCCTCGCTCCCGGAGTGGGGCGTCGAGCCGATCCACGCCGCCCTGATCGGGCTGGCGGAAAGCAGCGGACGAAAGAACGGCCAGGTGATGTGGCCGGTCCGGATCGCGGCCTCCGGGACCGCGGTCACACCGGGCGGCGCAGTGGAAATCCTTTCTCTCCTCGGCCGGGAGGAATCCCTCGGGAGGATCCGTGCGGGCGTAGATAAACTGCGTCCGCTGATCCAAGGCTGATCGCCCCGACCGCATGCCGAGGCACGGGCCTCATAACCCGCGCCGACACCCCACCGTACTACAAGGGAGGAACCCCATGAGTGACCGCGACACTATCTCCGGCGAGACCGGATCGTCCCATTTCATCGAAGAAGCCATCACCCGCGACATCGCCCCGGGCGGGCGGTTTGAAGGGCGCAAGGTCCACACCCGCTTCCCGCCCGAACCCAACGGATGGCTGCACATCGGGCACGCCAAAGCCTTCACCATCGACTTTGCGATGGCGGAACGGTTCGGCGGGCTGTGCAACCTCCGGTTTGACGACACCAACCCCTCCAAAGAAGACGTGGAATACGTCGAAGCGATCCAGAAGGACATCCGCTGGATGGGCTTCGACTGGGAAGACCGGCTCTACTTCGGATCGGACTACAGCGAGCAGATCTACGACTATGCGGTCCGGTTCATCCGCAAAGGACTCGCCTACGTCGACGACCTCTCGGCAGACGAGATCCGGGCGTACCGTGGCACCCTGACCGAACCCGGGCGGGAAAGCCCCTGGCGCAACCGCTCCGTCGAAGAAAACCTCGAGCTCTTCGCACAGATGCGCGCCGGAGACTTCGCAGACGGGTCCCGGGTGCTGCGCGCCAAGATCGACATGGCCGCGGGCAACATCAACCTCCGGGATCCGCTGATGTACCGGATCAAGCGCGACCCCCACCACCGGACCGGCACCACCTGGTGTATCTATCCGATGTACGACTTTGCCCACCCGCTCCAGGACGCGATCGAAGGAATCACCCACTCGCTGTGCTCCCTCGAGTACGAAGACCACCGCCCGCTCTACGACTGGGTCACCGAACACGCCGACCTCCCGAGCCCGCCTCGGCAGATCGAGTTCGCCCGGCTCAACATGACCTACACGGTCATGAGCAAGCGCAAACTACGGCTGCTGGTCGAAGAGGGCCTGGTCGACGGCTGGGACGACCCCCGCATGCCCACCTTGAGCGGGATGCGTCGCCGGGGTTACACCCCCGCCGCCATCCGCTCCTTCCTCGACCGGATCGGGGTGTCCAAGGTGCCCAGCGTCGTCGACAACGCCTTTTTGGAGCACTGTCTCCGCGAGGACTTGAACCACAGCGCCCACCGCACCATGGCGGTGCTCCGCCCGGTCAAGCTCGTGATCGAAAACTACCCCGCGGGACAGACCGAGACCTTTGAAGCGGAAAACAATCCGGAAGACCCGTCCGCGGGAACCCGGACGATTTCCTTTTCCAGGGAACTCTGGATCGAGGAAGAAGATTTCATGGAAGTTCCGGAAAAGAAATACTTCCGGCTCTTCCCCGGCAACGAGGTGCGGCTCAAGCACGCCTACGTGATCCGCTGCACCGGCTGCACCCGCCGCGCGGACGGCTCGCTGGAGACCGTCACCGCCACCTATGACCCCGAAACCCGGGGCGGCAACACCCCGGACGGGCGCAAGGTCCGGAGCACCCTTCACTGGGTCGACGCCGGCCACTGCGCGGAGGCGGAAGTGCGGCTCTACGAAAACCTGTTCACCCGACCCGACCCGGAAGCCGATCCGGACAAAGACTTCCTGGCACACCTCAATCCCGCATCGCTCGTGGTGCTGACAGGATGCAAGGTGGAGCCCTCCCTCGCGGAGACCGCCCCTCCCGCGCATTTCCAGTTCCTGCGAACCGGCTACTTCTGTATCGACACCCGCGACAGCCGCCCCGGACACCCGGTGTTCAACCGTGCGGTATCGCTCAAAGACAGTTACCGGCCGGGGTGACCCGCGCTTAAGCGAGAGGCCCCGCCTCCCCGCTTCCCTACCCGCTCGAAAGGCCGTCCGGCGTGACAACCGGCGGCATTTCCATCACCGGCATCCCTATGGAACCGGTGACGAAAAACAGGAGGAACCCCATGCAACAGAAACTGAAACGCCGCCCGTTCGGCCGCACCGGGCTGATGGTCACCGAACTCGGGTTCGGAGCCATGAATCTGCGGATGCTGGGCAGTCACGAAGAAGCCCGCGCGCTGGTCCACCATGTGCTCGACCAGGGCGTAAACCTGATCGACACCGCCCGGGCCTACAAAGGCGAAATCGCCCCCGGCGTGCTGCTGGAAAGTGAGAAGATCGTCGGCGAGGTACTCCGCGCCCGCCCGGCTCCCTCCGAACCTTTGGTGATCATCACCAAAGGACACGCCTACACGATCCCGGAATTCGAGCGCGACCTCGCCACCAGCCTCGAGACCCTCGGGGTGACCGGCAAGGGCAACGATATGAAAATCGGAGACACCCCGATCCGGCTGGTGTACCTTATCCACGGGATCAGCACCGAGCGGTGGGCCGAGGCGGTCTCCTCCGGGGTGCTGGACCGGCTGCAGGCCGCGAAACGCGAGGGCGTCGTGCACTTCCTCGGATTCTCCAGCCACTACCACTTTGCGAAAGAGATCCAGGAGGCGATCGACACCGGGGTGTTTGACGTGACCGAGCTTCCTTACAACGTGTTCAACCGGGTGCTCGGCGAAGACGGCGCGCTCGACCTCCTGCGGTACGCGCACGAGCACGGGATGGGCGTGATCAACATGAAAGCGTTCGACGGCAACGGCATGGTTCCGATCTGGAAGAATATCCAGGAACTCGTGTCCTTTGACTATTCCGCGATGCTTCGGTTCTGCCTCTCCAATCCCTACATCTCGACGGTCGACGCCGGTGCACGCTATACGGCGGAATACGATCTCGACGTCGCGACCGCGCTGCGCCCGGATGTCATGACCCCTGCGGAACGGGACGCGCTCAAGACGGAAGCGGGCAAGATCGCGGGCGAGATGCACAACATCTGCCGTTCCTGCATGCACTGTACCGAGAAGTTCGAATGCCCGCAGGGGGTCGACTTTGCGCACATCCTGTCCGCGTTCGCGCGCTACACTGTGCTCGACCGTCTGGGTAAGGACACCTCCGGATACGCCGCGCAGTACGAAGAATTCGAAATAGACGCGGAAGCCTGCATCGAGTGCGGCGCCTGCCTGCCCTGGTGCGAATACCGGATCGACATCCCCAAACTGCTGAAGCAGGCACACGCCGCGGCAAAGGGATAAGAGTCGCCCAGGCAGGCAAGGAAAATGATACTGTTGCAAAAGACGCAGCCGGCGGAAAATCCTGCCGGCTGCTTTACTGTAATCGATGAAGAACGACAGACTACCCTGCGGGAGTGTAAAACAGCTGGACCGCATAATAGCTGTATTCATCTGCGGGCGCATAGCAGTAACCGACTGCCAAATGGGTAAACTCCGGTTTCAGGATGTTTTTACGGTGTCCATCAGATTTCATCCAGGCGTCCACCACCGCTTCCGGGCTCGGGTACCCAGCTGCAATATTTTCACCCGCCCAAGTATATTTGAC
>JAAYKS010000112.1 GCA_012522285.1 Clostridiaceae bacterium
AACGCAACGGCCTCGCTTGACGGCGTCGACGATATCCTTGTCCGTGGGGTCAGGCTGGATCAGATAGCCGTCTTTCTTTATCTTCAATGCCTCTTCATAGGTTGGGACCAATGCCACGTGCTGTATTCCCTTAGCGGCTTGTCCAAACTTGATCTCTATCGTCCGGAGGGGGAAATTCTTCAAGGCGTATTCCGGTGTTCCCAGCGCGATGTCGTCGGCATTGAGCTGCAGTACGATATCGCCAAAGCCTCTATCGTATTTTCGGAACTGCCCAATCATCTCGCCGAGGATCGGCGCACGGGTTACTTTCCCATCCTTCCCATATGTTGTCTCCGGATCCTTGCGTATCGCGCTCTCGCCGATGACAACCAGAATGCCGGCCATGGCGGCACCAGAAAAATAGTCTTTCCAGTTCAGTTTCGCCATTGCCGGCAACAGGATCGGTGCCTTCAACTGGATTTTATTGTCGTGTCCGATCGAACAGGAAAGATCTGCCGAATAGACATTGACATCATCCGGTTCCCCGTCCAGTCCTTGTGCGCCGAAAACCCGACCGTTGATATTGAAATGTGAATAGTCGAAAGGGTATTCTTTCTCCGATCCAAACTGCTGCGTATCTGTATGGCGGGGATAAGTGGCCTCGATGCCTCTGACGGCGGACAGTCCGATTTCACACAGCCCGGTGCATTGGTCCGAACAAGTCGAACACATCCCAGACAGGGCACTCGCATGTTGTTGTGTCCGGAGCTTCGTCCCGTTGAACGAGGTCGACAAGGAAGGACTGAAGGACATTGGATTCACCCCACTTTATTCATTGATTGGAAATCGATTCCATCGGTAATAGATACATCCAATCACGGTATCACTTTGCGTGAGTCGGCGCAATCCACTTCTCAACAGGAACAAAAAAATAGTTTTGTGTATGAATCAGATCGGGAGAAGTGATAAAATCGTCACATTGGAGGCACTGCGTATGGGTAGTTTTCATTGTCCGATCGGTGCGGCGACCCGCGGAACCGTGGGATGTGTGTCATGTGGATTGTGTATCGCCACCACAAGGCAAGGGCAGATAGAGGCGGCGAACCGGATGCGGGCGCATATTCGCAGCAGGACGACCGGTCCTGTCGGAAGTATCCGGAAGATCGCGGTCTGCGGCAAGGGGGGCGTGGGAAAGAGCACCCTGGTCGCCATGCTGGCGCATGCGCTGGTTTATGACGGCTACCGTGTCATGGTCGTCGATACAGACGAGTCCAATCCTTCGCTTCACCGCCTGCTCGGGATCCATCCCGAGCCCGAGCCGCTGTCCATGATGCTGGAGCGTTTCGCACCGGATGGCAATCCTGCGCCGAAAGAGTGGCTCGGGCAGGATGCCATCACGCTGGATTCGATCCCGGAGCAGTATATTTACTGGGCCGGGAATCTAGCCATAATGTGTGTGGGGAAAATAGAAGATCCGCTGGCCGGGTGCGCCTGTCCCATGGGCTCGCTCTCCAGGGAGCTGATGATGAACCTGGACCCCGGCGAAGGGGACATCGTGCTGGTAGATCTGGAAGCCGGCATCGAGAGCTTTGGCCGCGGCATGGAGCAGGGGGCTGACACGGTTCTTGTGGTCACGGAACCTTCTCTTGACTCGGTCCTTCTGTCCGCGAAGATCCGATACATGGCCGAAGGTCTCGGCATCCAGAGGATCCGCGCTATCCTGAACAAAACGCGGGATCCGCGGACGGAGCGGCGCATCCGGGACATGTTGATCGAGCACGAAGTCCGGTACATCGGCACCATGCCGCACGGCGAAGATGTCGCGGACGCCTCGCTGGAGGGGACGGTGCCGCTGGAAGGTGCCAGCGTCGAGAACGTTCGATGGCTGACGGGGCTTCTCTTGGACGAAGCCGAAATGGATCACCCGATCACTTTACACGCAGTACTGGAGGCGTAACATGGCAAACCCGTTCAGACCATTGGATCAGGAAACGATTGCCGAGCTGTGGGGAGGACCACTGCCTGCTATTGAGCAAGTTTACATCGACCTCAGTGCGGAGTTTTCGGCGGGCCGCCCCGATGTGGCCCCCTACCTGATGAAAAAGATCTTCTCTCTGGAGGAAGCTGCCTTGGCGGCCGCCTTGCCCGGCACGCCGGAAGAAGTGGCCGTAAAACAGGGGATATCCGTCGAGGAAGCGGCAGACAAACTGTACCAGATGGTGATCCGAGGCAAGATTCTGGCAATCGGTGACGGGAAGTATGCCCGCTTTACCAACCTGGGAGAGTTCAAAGACTGGGTCTACGCGCAGGAAAAATACGACAGCGAGTACGACCAGGCGACCGCGCGCCTGATGAAAGCCTGGGACTGGATCGGAGACTTTTTCTCCGACTTGACGCCCGGGGCCGCTCCGGTGTTCCGGATCGTGCCCAAATGGGAGTCGATCCGGAATGTACCCGGCGTGATGCCGTGCGAGAACATCCCTCAGATGATGCGCGAACATGTAGAGGAGATCAGCTTCAACCGCTGTCCATGCCGCGCCGTGTCCTATATCGCGCGATTTGGAAGCCAGCAGACGGATCAATGCCGCACCGGGCTTCGCGAAGGACACGAGCCCCGCGACGGCGTCTGTATCGCATCCGGAAGGCGGAGTGAGTATTTTGTCCGTTATCTCGGCGGCTATCAACCTACCCCCGAAGAGGTGGAAGATAAAATCGCCAAAATCGAGCAGGCCGGCTCCTATTACGGCGTGGCCAACATCCGCAATTTCGTCAACGTGTGCAACTGCTGCGACGACTGCGATTGCGGGGTCCGCAAGCGCTACGACCTGGGGGATGAAGAGGCCTTCTCCAAGAGCCGGTTCGTCGCCTACCTTGAGGATGCGAACGCTTGCATCGGGTGCGGCGCCTGTGAAGACATCTGCCCCTTCCGAAAATCGGTCAAAGTGACAGACGGAATCGCGTCGGTGGACGAAACCCGTTGTCACGGGTGCGGAAACTGCGTCGTTCATTGCCCGACAGGCGCGCTCAAGATGAAAATCGTCCGGCCCGCCAGCCACATCCCGCGCATAGAGGATATGTTCAAGAACAAGCCCTGAAACCTGGTGCTTTGATTCGCCATCGGTACGGACTGGTCAATCAATCTCTTTTCCACAGTGCGGGCATTTCGATTTATCATGTACGGCTTCTGTGAATCCGCTGGCTAGTATAACGGTCGGTCTTGTCGGTGTAGATGAAAGACCACATTAGGAGGAACTAAATGAGAAGCATAACTTTTGATGAAGTCCTTAAGGATATAAAGGCCTCTGGAGAAACTGAAAGAAAAACTATTGAAGTTGCCGAAGAGCTTGCTAGAATCATCGGCAGCCTCGCCGAAGCTCGCATAAGTAGCGGTCTTACGCAGCGACAGCTCGCGGAAAAAAGCGGAATTAAGCATTCGGCTATTGCATTAATGGAGTCTTTGCAAGCTATTCCTCGGCTCGACACAATGATAAAGATCGCCAGACACTTGAGGGTTCAAATAAATGCAAATACTATAAATTAAAACTATACATACAAAATTAATCATAATTTAGAGAAAACCAAATCTACATATATGGGGCTCCGTTGCAGCCAACAATTGAAATGTAAACTGCTCGAAAAAGGAGCACGCCTATACAGCCAAGGATTATAAACATGATTATGACTTTCGTTACCTTATATAGCCATGGATAATCAATATATCTCGTTCGTCGTCGGCGCACATCCCCGTCCGCAAGAAAGCACCTGACGCAAACCTTGGAGATCCAGTTTCTTTTGCACTAAGTCATGTCCCATTTGCAAACATGTAAAAACCCCGCACGGCAAAAATCCGTGCGGGGTTTGCGTGGTGGGTAGTATTGGACTCGAACCAACGACCCCTTGCATGTCAAGCAAGTACTCTAACCAGCTGAGCTAACCACCCGAGCGCTTTACCATTATAGACAGCGTCCGGAATGCTGTCAATCGTTTCTTGACAGGCTCGGAACAGGTTCTTCCGATGTCGCGGCGATGTCTTTGACCAGCCGCTTTTTCTCCCATTTTGTGGACTTCCAACGGAAATACACCAAGGTGCTTCGCAAGGTTTCATCCGTCGCGATGGCAATCCACGCACCGGCAAGTCCAAGATGGAGACCGCGGCTTAAGAGCCATCCGAGACCGATGTTGAAAATCCAAACCATCGGAAGCGAGATTTTCATGGTATACATGGCGTCGCCGACGCCTCGCATCGCATACCCGATCACCATGTTGCCGGCGCGGGCCGCTTCTACGACAAGGTCGATCAGCAAAATGGTGAAACCGAGACGGATGATTTCGGGATCCTGGGTGTAGAGGCCGAAGAGGGGACGAGCCAGCAGGAGCCCGACAGCAGCGAAGCCCAGGTTGAGCACCAGCCCGATCCGCCAGTTGCGCAAGGTAAAGGTCCTGGCTTCGGCCAGACGTCCGGCACCCGCCAGGTGTCCCACGACAATCTGACCGCCCTGGCCGACCGAGTAGGATCCCATGAAGTAGAAAGCGGTGAGCGTCTGCGCGATGACGCGGGTGGTCAGTGCCGCAGTCCCCAACGGCGCCAAAAACGAGGTGACGACGATCTGTCCGATGTTATAGGAAAGCGCTTCCGCCCCGGAGGGAACCGCCACTTTGAGGATGGCGCTTACGACCTCACGGATCGAGACCTGGATCTGGCGGATATAGATGCGATAACCGATCTTGCGAACCAGGATCCAAATCAGAGGGAAGAGCGAACAGAACACGCTGAAGACCGCGGCCCACGCAATGCCGGTGGCACCCTGGAAGGGGGTTTCGAACGGGCGCAGCACCACCACAAAGGCACCGCCCAGATGGATCAGGTTCATTGCGAGAGAGACGTACATCGGATAACGCGTAAATCCGTAGCTGCGACAGATCGCAATCGCGA
>JAAYKS010000003.1 GCA_012522285.1 Clostridiaceae bacterium
GGGTTTGTCCGTATCGAGGAGTCGGACATGTACCTGCGACCCGATCTCGATTCGTTTGTGATCTTCCCCTGGCGCCCGCAGCAGGGCAAAGTCGCACGCATGATCTGCGACGTCTATACCCCGGACGGACAGCCGTTCGCCGGCGACCCGCGCCACGTGCTGCGCAGGGTGCTGGACGAGGCCGCCGGCATGGGCTACACGTTCGACGTCGGCCCGGAATGCGAGTTCTTCCTGTTCCACTTTGACGACGACGGCAAGCCGACCACACAGTCCCACGACGTGGGAGGGTACTTCGACCTCGAGCCGATCGGGCAGGGCGAGGACATCCGCCGCGAGATCGTGCTCACGCTCGAAGACATGGGGTTCGAAATCGAGGCCTCCCACCACGAGGTCGCACCCGGGCAGCACGAGATCGACTTCCGCTACGACGACGCGCTGCGGACCGCGGACAACATTATGACCTTCAAACTGGTCGTCAAGACCATCGCCAAGCGGTACGGCATGCACGCAACCTTCATGCCCAAACCGGTATTCGGGATCAACGGATCCGGCATGCACACGAACATGTCGCTGTCCAAAGACGGAAAGAACGCGTTCTTCGATCCCTCGACGCCAGACGGACTGTCCGAGGATGCGAAATACTTCATCGGCGGCCTCATGAAAAACATTCGCGGCATGACCGCGGTCACCAACCCGCTGGTCAATTCCTACAAGCGGCTGGTGCCCGGGTATGAAGCCCCCTGCTACATCGCCTGGTCCGCCCGCAACCGCAGCCCCCTGATCCGCATTCCCGCGGCCCGCGGCTCATCCACCCGCATCGAACTGCGCTGCCCCGACCCGGCCTGCAACCCCTATCTGGAGCTCGCGCTTTGCCTGGCAGCCGGACTCGACGGGATCAAAAACAAGATCGTACCGCCCCCGGCCGTCGACTCGAACATCTTCGTGATGTCTCTCGAAGAACGCGAATCCCGTCAGATCTACAGCCTCCCCGCCAACCTGGCCGAAGCGCTGGATGAGCTGGAGCAGAACGACCTGATGCGCGACACCCTCGGCGCCCACGTGCTCGGCAAGTACACCGAGGCGAAACGGGCCGAATGGGATTCCTTCCGCACCACCGTCACCGGATGGGAGCTGGAGCGATACCTGCTAGCCCATTGATCCGCCCTGGAAACAAAGCGAATCCGGCGCGGCCCGGCGGCACCTTGCGGGCCGCGCCGGCGAACCACCGAGGGGGGTGCGTGACGTGAGAAACATCATCCTGGCTTTTCCAGAGGCCTCGATGATTGACCAGGTGAAGCGGATTCTGTTGTCCGCGGGCATCCATGCCGCCGCGGAGGCCACGAGCCGCATCCAGTTGTTGCAGGTTGCTTCCCAATTGGACGGGGGCGGGGTGGTGATCCTCCCAGGGAACCTGTCCGGCCTTCCGGCCGCGACCCTGATCAACGATTTGCCGGAGGATTACGACCTGCTGGTATTGCTGGCGGTCAACGAGGTTTGGGACAGCGGCCGTCCCGGGGTGTTCGCGCTCCGGACCCCGATCCGCCCGATCGAACTGCTGGACTCGGTCCGCATGCTGTTGGAAACCCGGCAGCTCGCGGTCTCCTCGACCCACCACAAACCCGCACCTCCTCCTGCGGCGAAAGCCGGGCCCTCGTTGGCATCGTCCGACCCCGCGTCGGACAAACGTCCGGCCTCTCGGCCCGCATCCGACCGCAGAGTGATCGAACAAGCCAAACAGGTCCTGATCGTTCGCAACAACATGTCAGAAGAGCAGGCGCACCGATTTTTACAGAAACGCAGCATGGACACCGGCAACCCGATGGTGATCGTCGCGCGCCAGGTGCTCGACACATAGTCTTTCACGGCAAAGGAGCCCATATCATGGCAAAGCCCAATCCGTCATTTTCCCTCCTTCCCGGACAGTATCTGTTTTCCGAAACCGCATCGCGCATCCGCCGGCACGAGGCCTCGGCGCCCACCCGCCCGGTGATCCGGCTGGGGATCGGAGACGTAACCTGCCCCCTGGTTCCCGCGGTGGTGCGGGCGATGCACGCGGCGTGCGACGAAATGGCCGCGGATGCGAGTTTTCGCGGATACGGGCCGGATCACGGGTACCCATTCCTGCGGGAGGCCATCGCGGAACACGATTACCGGGCGCGGGGGGTGGAGGTCAGTGCGGACGAGGTGTTCGTCAGCGACGGGGCAAAGTCCGACACCGGGTGTATCGGCGAGATCTTTGCGGATGATTCCCGTGTCGCGATCTGCGACCCGGTCTACCCGGTGTACGTGGAC
>JAAYKS010000013.1 GCA_012522285.1 Clostridiaceae bacterium
CTTTGCTGCGCTGGCGCTTCTTGGGTTGATAAGTCATCTTAGCCATATGGGGTTCCCTCCCTTATCGTCAAAGCAAAGAGCATTATATAGGGTGAATGCGGGATGTGTCAACCAGGCCCAAAATCCGCTCCGAACCGGATTCCCACCCCATCGCAGCCAGTGTACACAAGCCGCGATGTTCACAATTCTCCATATTCCGTCTACACTCTTGCCCAGTACGGTTGATAATCTATGTGCAAGGTGGACCACACGAACGTAAACGTACCGGCGGACCGCCAGACCAAGAACTCCTGTGCTCCTCTTCAAACTCCTTTAAAACAATCCTCTCGCGTGTGGTGGCACGAGAGGGTTGTTTTCCGTTTCTCCCACGCTCGATCCGCAGCGTTATCGGCTAAGGCTAGGCGTCCGCCAAGCGGGGTCCATATCCCACCGTCTCGGTGCGAAGCACATGTCCGGCCTCTCCGAGACAGGAATCCAGCCACGTGGCGGCCTTGTCACGCTGTTCGATGTCGTCGAAAAGCCCAAACACCGTCGGCCCGCTCCCGCTCATCGCGGCAAATCCCGCTCCCGCCTCCTGCAGCCAAAGCTTGATCTGCGTCAGCAACGGGTAAGCAGAGACCGTAACCGACTCGAGAACATTGCCCGCGGTGGCGGCCATCTGTCTGAGATCCCCCGCCTCCATCGCCCGAATCAGGCGGGCATTGTCCGGGCGAACGCCCAGGTTATCCCGATCCAGATGGGCATATACCCAGGCGGTCGACACGCCATATATCGGTTTCACCAGGATCGCGGGCCGTCCCGCAAAGGGCGTCAACGGGGAGACATACTCCCCGATCCCCTCGCATAGTGCGGTTCCCCCGATCAGACAATAGGGTACATCTGCTCCGATCCCGACCCCCAGCGCATGCAGCGTGTCCGCATCCAAACGGCCGGGATACAAACGGTTGAGCCCGAACAGCACCCCTGCGGCATCGGCGCTTCCGCCGCCCATCCCCGCCGCAATCGGAATCCGCTTTGACAGATGGATCCGTACCCCGTCTGTGATCCCCGCGGCCTCCAGAAAGGCCCGCGCGGCGTGGTGACAGGTATTGTGCTCATCGATTTCAAGTACTTCCTGGTCGGTCGACAGGCAGATGCCGTGTTCCGGTGTGACAATTTCAATCCGCAGTTCGTCGTGAACGGCGACCGCCTGCATGATGGTGGACAGCAGGTGGTATCCGTCCGGCCTTCTGCCAACCACATCCAGAGACAGGTTGACCTTGCCGGGTACCTGAACCGTCAGCGCCTTCATGGATCATCCCTCCTCCTGTGCTCGCCCAATGGGCGGAAAAAAGGCCCGCCGGGTATCGGCGGGCCGCGCTTTTCATACTGGGCTTTTCTTCGAGTCGGATACCGGTTAGTTGCCGGGCGCGACCGCCAGGGTTGAAAGCGCCTCGGATTCGACCGCCACCTCGACTGCCCGGGTCAGCACGTCGATGTAGCTATAGGATACCATTTCCTGGTAGGCATTGCTGCGGGAGCAGCGGACGGTGAAAACGTTGGGATAGCAGCTGTCGAGCACGCCGACCTGGATGATGGTGCGTTTCCTGCCTCCGTTGGACTTCAATCTAACCCGTTTTCCTACAAAATTCTCCATGTCTCTGCGGCAGGAATCCAAATCCGTTTTGGCGATCATTTCGTCAAATACCTCCATATCATCGAATTCGCGCGAGCGGTATCATTTGCTTCAGCAGTACAAATAGATATTGGATGTATTGTAACATTTTTCAGTAATTAGGTCAACGTAGAGGGGGGTGTTTTGTGTGAATTTGCACAAAAGACGAATTGCCTTGTGCATTGTGACGTATTTTTCCGGACCGGATGCAAACCCATTCCGAACGGGGTGAGCCTTGCCTGTAACGGGTTTTTGTGTCTATATACATACTGTCCTTTCATCCACCCATCAGACCGGAGGAGCGCATCATGGCGAATGGAACATCTGATACAGGAGCCCGTGTCCGGGAGCTGCGGGAGATCGCTGGATTCTCTCCGGAAACCGTCGCTGCACGACTGGGAGTCTCCCCCGCGGAGTATGCCGGATACGAGTCCGGAGCAGTCGACATTCCGATCAGTATGCTGTACGAACTCGCCGGCATGTTCGGAGTGGACCTGACCGATCTCATGACTGGCAAGTCCGCAACACTGCACGATTTTGCCGTCGTCCGCGCCGGCAAGGGACTGGAGGTCGAGCGCTATCCGGGATACCGCTTCGAAAGCCTCGCGCACGCTTTTCGCAACCGCTCGATCGAGCCCCTTATTGTGACCCTGGATCCGGATGAAAACCGCAAAATGAAGCTGGTCACCCATCCCGGTCAGGAGTTCAACCTGGTCCTGGAGGGTACGGTACGCGTCATCCTGGGCACCGAGACGGTCGATCTGGGCCCCGGGGACTCCGTCTACTTTGACCCCGCGATCCCCCACGGCCAGCAATGCGTCGAGGGTAAGGTCGCGCGGTTTTTGACCGTGATTGTCCACGGCGCCCCCGACAAAGACTGAAATTCACCCTGGAGGTCCGGTCATGCTGGAACGATTCGTCAACCGAGAAATATTTGACTCCTATGAGGACTGGAAACAAAATTTCCGGATCCTCACCCCCGCCCGCTTCAATATGGCGTACGACGTCGTTGACGCCTGGGCCGCCGAAGCCCCCAACAAGGAAGCGCTGTTATGGTGCAACGACTTCGGAGACGAGGTCCGCCTGGACTGGCACACACTGTCGCTGCTGTCCGCGCGATATGCGTCTGCCCTTACACAGTTGGGTGTCCGCCGCGGGGACGTGGTGATGTTCCTGCTCAAACGGCGCTGGCAGTTCTGGCCGCTCGTAATCGCCTGCATGCGGGTCGGTTGCCCGTTCATCCCCGCCACCCATCTGCTGACCGCCAAGGATGTCGCTTACCGGTGCAACGCCGCCGACGTCCGGCTCCTCTTGTCGGTATCGGACACCGAGGTGCTCCGGCACATCGACGAAGCACTCCCCGCCTGCAAGACGGTCCGCGCACGAGCCGCTGTCCGTTGCATGCCCGCCGCCCAAACCACCCTGACCGCCTCGGGACAGGTGTCACAGAGCCTCTCCGACGGCTGGGCCGACTGGGACAAGGTCGTGGAAAATATCCCGGACGACGAAGTCGCGTCCTGGCTGGCAGTACCCCGCGCGGAGCGGCCGGCCGGCGAGGACACGATGCTGCTCTATTTCACGTCCGGAACCACCGGACAGCCCAAAATGGTGCTGCACGACTACAATCATCCGCTCGGTCACATCGTCACCGCGCGGTACTGGCAGCAGCTCCGACCGGACGACCTCCATCTGTCGGTCTCCGACACAGGCTGGGCCAAATGCGGCTGGGGCAAGCTGTACGGGCAGTGGATCGTAGGCGTCGACAACTTTGTATACGACATGGAGAAGTTTGATCCGGCCTTCCTGCTGGAACGGCTCTCACATTATCGCGTGACCACATTTTGCGCGCCCCCCACCATCTACCGATTCCTGATCCACGAGGATTTCGCAAAATACGACCTGTCCGCACTTCGCCGCTGTCTGACCGCGGGCGAACCCCTGCAGCCCGAGGTGTATTCCCGCTGGCAGTCGCTGACCGGATTGCCGATCACCGAAGGATTTGGGCAAACCGAAGGGGTGGTGCTGTGCGCCAACTACGAGGGATTCCCGATCCGGCCCGGGTCCATGGGAAAACCTTCCGCGCTCTATCACATCGACCTCGTCGACGACGAGGGACAGTCCGTGCCCGCCGGCACCGAAGGCAGCCTGGTGATCCGGAACCTGGACCGCGAAATCCCGCCCGGGCTGTTCCGGGAATACTACCGGGATCCGGCCACGACCGCGGCGGTCTGGCACGACGGGATGTATTATACCGGCGACGTCGCCTACAAGGATGAGTCGGGATACTTTTGGTATGTTGGCCGTTCTGACGACGTCATCAAGTGCTCCGGCTACCGCATCGGCCCCTTCGAGGTTGAGAGCGCGCTCCAGGAGCACCCATCGGTACTGGAATGCGCGGTCACCGCGGTGCCCGACCCGGTGCGCGGCCAGGTGGTCAAGGCGACCATCGTGCTCGCCCGCGGGTATGAGCCGGGCGACGATCTCGTGCACGAACTGCAGGAGCATGTCAAAAAGACCACCGCCCCCTACAAATACCCCCGGATCGTCGAATTCGTAAGCGAGCTTCCTAAAACAGTCTCGGGCAAGATCATGCGCAAAGACATCCGCGCGGCGGACGAACGGAAGGGGTAGGCTGAACCGACCCTTACTCTGTGCCAGTATGCCAATAAGTCTTACATCCCGGTTTTGACCTAAACAGAAGTCAGCACAAAAAAACCGCCTTTCGGCGGTTTTTGTTCATATTGCTTGTCTCTTACGATCAGCCGATGATCCGGCGTACCGTCAGGATGTTATACCCGCCAAAGTACACCGAACTCACGCCGACACCCCGCCACTCGTTCATGGCGTGCACGACCTGGCCGTTGCCGATGTAGATCGCGACATGTCCGATCGAACCGTTCCATTCGGAGTCGTAGCACACGATGTCACCAGGGCGGAGATCCGAGAAGGAAACCCCATATCCCACACCCCAGTAGGCATAAGAGGAGCGGGTGATATAGACGCCGGCGGCCTCATAGGCGCGCATGGTGAGTCCGGAACAGTCGATGCCGCCATATCCGGTCCCGCCCAGCACATACGGGCTGCCAACATAGGACATCGCTTTGTTGACCACAGTCTGTACGCTCGCATTGGCATATGTGGCGGGCGTGAAGGTCGTTTGAGGTGCGGGAGCGGCGGGAGCGACGTACGGAGGAGGCGTATAAACCGGCGGGGTATACGGCGCGGACTCCGTCAATTTCTCCAATTGGATGTAGCCGGTTTCGTCTTCGGACGTCACAACACGGATCCAGTCAAAGCTGTAGCCTGTGACCTGGACCGCATCGTCCTCGTCGTAATAGTGAACCACTTCGGTGTCCGGATCGGGTCGGATGTATACCGCGATATCCTGCAGGCAATACATGGTATAACTGCCTTGGGCAAACACGACATCTTTCGTCAGAATCGATGCGGGAAGATATCCCTCGACTTTGGCCTCGGTCACGACCTTGACCCACTCCGGAGAAGTTTCCACGGAAGTCACCCGGTCCGC
>JAAYKS010000113.1 GCA_012522285.1 Clostridiaceae bacterium
ATCCTGCAGCGCATCCGGGAGAATATGGAACAGGCGATCATCGGCAAGCCGGATACGGTCGACCTCGTTCTGACCGCGCTGGTCTGCCGGGGACACGTTTTGATCGAAGATGTACACGGCGTGGGCAAGACCACCCTGGTCGCCAGTCTGGCCAGGTCCCTGGACTGCTCGTTCAAACGCATTCAGTTTACGCCGGACGTCCTCCCTTCCGACGTGACCGGCTACAACCAATACGACCTCCAGACGGGGCCGCCCCGCTTTGTGCCCGGTGCGGTCATGAGCCAGATCATCCTGGCGGACGAGATCAACCGCTGCAGTCCCAAAACCCAGTCCGCCCTGCTCGAGGTGATGGCCGAAAGCCAGGTGACCGTCGACGGGGTGACCTATCCGCTGCCACAGCCGTTCATGGTACTGGCGACACAGAATCCAGTTGAGTTTGTCGGGACTTTCCCGCTACCCGAAGCGCAGGTGGACCGCTTTCTGCTCCGCATCAGCATGGGATACCCTTCCCACGAGGACGGGGTCAAAATACTGCAGAAACACCTGACGGGGTCCCAGCCGGTCGCGGCATTGGAGCCCGTGGCATCCGCAACAGACGTGACAGACCTGCAAAAGGCGGCGGACGCGATCACCTGTGCCAAACCGGTCATGGAATATGTGACCCGGATCGTGGAGGCGACGCGAACCCACGACGACATCGTCCTGGGCGTCAGCCCGCGAGGAGCGATCTCCTTGACCCGCGCGGCGCAAGGGTGGGCGCTGTTGCGCGGTGCCGGCTTTGTCACACCGGATGACGTGCAGAAAATGGCGGTGCCGGCACTCGCACACCGGATCGTGCTGCGCCCCCAGGCCGCGGTGTCTCGCGACTCCGCCGCCGACCTCGTCACACGCATTGTCCGTCAGATTCCAGTCCCCGCATTCGCATGAAGACCTTTCGCATCCTATATGCCACGATCTTTGGAGTCGTACTGCTGACTGCCCTGTACAGTGGTATGCGGGTTTTGTTTGTCCTGTTGTTTCTGCAAGGCCTGCTTCTGCTGGCCGCGCTGGCGATGAACCTGTGGTCTGCTTTCACATTCGCGTACGTCCAGGAGATGGACGAGGTTTCCTCGACCCGGGGCGAAACCGTTCATCTGCATCTGGAAATCCACAACGAGCGGCCTTTCCCTTATCCGATGATGCGCATCCGCGTACGCACCCTCGTGCCAGGGAAGCCCTGGGAGTCGACGTTCAATCTCGCGGCTCACGACCATGTCTCGTTTGACATCCCCATTCCCTGCCTCTACCGGGGGGAATATGCGGTCGGGCTGTCCGAAGTGGAGATTCGGGATATCTTCGGACTCATGGTGCTGCCGTTCCGCATGGAGCGTCTGCCCTATTACCGCGATAAAAAGTTGCTGGTCCATCCACGGGTGACCCGGTTGCCGGAGCACTCGTCCCGACCGCCCGACGCCAAAGCCTATGTGCGCTTTACCGCACTCCATACCGACAATGAGGAATCTTTCTCGCACACCCGGGAATACCGGCCGGGCGACCGTGCGCGCCAGATTCACTGGAAACTGTCCGCCCGACTCGGAAAGCTTTACAGCCGCCAGTACGACATCGCCACCGAACCTTCGATGCTGGTGCTCCTGGACGCTTCTCCCGGCAGGATCCCCGGCGAAGCGGCCTTACAGTGGCAGGATACCGCCTGTTCCTGCGCGGCCACGCTCATCACGCACGTCCTGCACCAGCGGTATCGTGTGACACTCAAGGCGGACGATCGCGCGGCCACCCGGGTGCGCGGGATGTCTATGGCCGAGTATGCCGCCTTCGATCTCGCGATGTCGCATCTCGGCTTTGACGCCTCCCAGCCGGCCGCCCGCTTGCTGTCCGACTCGGCGGAAGAGTGCAGAGACCACGGAAGCATCGTCCTGATCACCCATCAGGAGCCGGACAACGAGCTGATGGACGCATTCCGTGCGATCCGGCGACCGGATACCGATCTCACCCTGATCGTGGCCATGCCCGCTCCGGGACAGCCCGCCATCACGCCCGCCCATATGACGGAGCGGCTGGAAGAGGAAGCGGCAGACATGTCAGGCATGTCGGTTCGCATCCTGCGTGCCGCGTACGGAGACGACCTCGCCTTGCTGTTGGGAGATTTCCTATGAGCACTGTACCGAGAACAGACACGACAGACAAGAAGTCTGCGTCCGTGATCCAGCGGCTGCTGGGCTTTCTGGGACGGGAACGTGTCATGGCAACCGTGGCTGACAGTGTGGCGGCCATGTTG
>JAAYKS010000114.1 GCA_012522285.1 Clostridiaceae bacterium
GCGGTACCAGCTGGACCAGGGAGGTCTTGCCCGTGCCGGTCCCGCCGACGATCGCGACCACCTCGCCCGGTTCGGCGGTAAATGTGATCCCGGTGAGCACGTCTTCCCCAGAGCCCCCGCCCGGATATCGGAAAGAGACATCCCGGAACTCGATCCGGCCCGCGGTCACACGCTTATCTTCCTGTTCTTCCCCGTCGTCCGTGAGCAGCGCGGCGCGCTCCTCGTCCCGGATCGCGGGCTCGGTGTCCAGCACCTCCACCACCCGGTTCCCGCAGGCGCGGGCGCGGGCGGACATCAGGAACACCATCGATACCATCATGAGACTCATCAGAATCTGGGTGATGTATTGAATGAAACTGATCAGCTTGCCGGTCGTGAGTTCGCCCGCTCCGACCAGCCGCCCTCCGAACCAGAGGACCGCAAGCGTCGCCATGTTCATGACCAGCGTCATCATCGGCATGATCGTGATCACAAGCGTCGCGGCACGCACCCCCGCCTGCCGGAGTTCGTCGTTCGATTTGCGGAATTTGGATTTTTCGTGGGCCTCCCGCACAAACGCCTTGACCACCCGCACCGCGATCAGGTTTTCCTGGACCGTCCCATTGAGCGCGTCGATCTTGCGCTGCATCGCCGCGAACAGTTTTTCCGCGCGCGACATGATGAAAAAGATCCCAAAAGACAGCAGCGGGATCGCGACCAGCAGGATGGCCGCCAGGCGGGCATGGATCCCGATCGCGAGCACCAGTGCGAACACCATCATAAAGGGCGCACGGATCATCAGCCGCAGCGTCATCATAAAGGTGTTCTGCAACTGGGTGGTGTCACTGGTCATCCTTGTGACCAGCGA
The DNA here is from genome assembly GCA_012522285.1 of Clostridiaceae bacterium. Taxonomy (GTDB): domain Bacteria; phylum Bacillota; class Clostridia; order Saccharofermentanales; family UBA5734; genus JAAYKS01. Next base: position 848 of record JAAYKS010000114.1, read on the forward strand.
GGCGGTCGAAAACCGGTCGATGTCGCTAAACGCAAAGGACGTGATGCGCGCGAACAGCGCTTTGCGCACGTTCCAGCCGAACCCTTGCGCCGCGATGGACGAGGTCACCATGTTGGCGACCCCGCACAACATGCCGCCCAGCGCGAGCAGAATCATCACCCCGCCGGTGCGGAGGATAAACCCAAGGTCGCGCTGCGGGATGCCCGCGTCCACGATCCGGGCCATCATCAGGGGCATGCGTAGTTCGAGAAACACTTCCCCGATCATGAAAAGCGGGGCGATGATGACATAGAGCTTGTAGTGGCCCAAATAGCGGGCCAGCCTGCGTATGATCCGGATCAATCCGATTCCTCCTGTCGGTGTGGCACGGCAAAGGGCGGGTTGGCACCCATGTCGACCAGGTTTTGAATGATGCGCCGGTAATATAGGGTCAGCTGTTCCCGTTCCTTATCGGAGAAGTCCCGGAACATGCCGATATCCAGTTCCTTGAAGGCTGCGATGCAGCCGAGAATCCGTTCCCGGCCTTTATCGGTCAGTACGATGCGGTTTCGGCGGGAGTCCTGCTCGTCCGGGATCCGGTGCAGCAGCCCGTGCGACTCCATGCGTTTCAGCGACACCGCCACCGAAGCGGAGCGCACACCGAGGAAGTCCGCGAGTTCTTTCTGAGAAGTGAAGGTCCGGTCCGGTTGGTCCAGTAATAGAAACAGCAGTCTCGGGTGGCTGACGTCGTCCAGTCCGCGGGCGGCCATCTCTGCGCGTATGCGCTCGAAATGCATGCGCCCGACCAGACGCAACATCCATTCCAGCTCATGTTCACGATCGGGCACAAAAGGTCCCGGCGCTCCCGCTGTCATCTGTCCGCTCCTTTCCACCCGGATGTCCGGGCCGTGCCAATCCCCGCGGTGGCGGATCGGCGATCGGTGCCGCACCTTGTCCGGCGTCGCGTCGGAGAAGGGCCGGCCGGTCAATCGGTAGCCGGTTGATCATTAGCCGGTTAACGATTAGCCGGTTATCAATATAATCATTCCGCCCGCAGGTGTCAAGTGGGTTTTCCGTCAATTGGTTCATCTGTTGTATAATCGGTAGTGACTGCGGCGGGACGCCGCACCGACGGACACCAGACCGCCCGGCTGGCTCTGGTTCCACCGATGTGACGGGACGCCGAATGAAAAATGAGGAGGATCCGGCATGCTTCCACTCGACATCGCACGTTTCTGGAAAGAAGACGAGATCGCCCACCGGGACAATTGCTTTTCCCAGGAGGCGACCCAGGTTGCGCTCGGCATCCGCATGAGCCCCGAGTGTGTGTACACGGAACTTGGGGAACCTGGCAAACCCTGGTTGACAGAGGATCCGACCCGCGCACGGGAGCTGTTCCGCCGGTACAACGACAAAGCGGAACGCATCGTCGGTATCCGACTGTTGTTCGAAGATTTTCCCACTCCCGATCAGATATACCCGCCTTATCGCCGCATTGGCGAGTGGTTCGGCGGACGCTATATCGAGAACAGTATCTCCGAGTGGCTGGAGAGTGACATCAAGACGCTGCAGGAACTCGAAAAGATGCTGGACCAGCTGGAGCGCACCGACCTGAGGGAGTTCATGCTCCCGCCCGGCTGGGAAGCTGAAAAACGCCGCATCCAGGAGACATATGGTACCCAGCCTCCCGGCGTCCGACATATCCGGGGTCCGGTTACGCTTGCGATGTCGATCTTTGGGGTCGAGCCTTTCATCTACCTCTGCCTGGACGAACCCGAGCTCGCACAGCGGTTCAGTGCCGCGATCGCGGACGCGACGGTCCGCATGGCGGAAATCGCGGACGAGGAGGCGGGATATGCCCCCGGGGAGGCCCCACACGGGTTCTCCTTCGCGGACGACAACTGCTGCCTGCTCACCCCCGAGATGTACGAGATGTTCGGATATCCGATCCTGAAGCGGGTGTTTGAGCACTTCTCCCCCGACCCGGACGACAAGCGCTACCAGCATTCCGATTCCGCGATGGGACACCTGCTGCCCATCCTGGGCCGGCTGGATCTCAACGGGGTCAACTTCGGCCCCACGGTCATGGCGGACGAAATCCGCAAACACATGCCCCTCGCCCGCATCGACGGGTGCATCGCCCCCTTCACGTTCATGCGCAACGAGGAGGAGAACCTGATCGCGGAGGTCAAGCGGGACTGTGAAAACATCCGCAAGACCGGCACGCGTGGACTCAACATCAGCACTGCCGGCTCCATCAACGACGGGAGCAGTCTGCAGTCCATGCGGGTGATCATGGCCGCCATCCAGGAGTTCGGACGCTACTAGGAACCTCACAGTCCTCCCTGCGATCGTTTGCCGGGGCCGGTCCGCCATCAGCGCGGGCCGGCCCTTTTTGTTTCCTTTTACGGATGGCCGCGGATCGCATATACTCAATACAACCAGTGGCGATGTGATATACGGAGGGATCGGCTAAATGCGAGACGGATCCGGCACCCCAGCAGGCAGGATCAAAGCCGTGAAAATCGGCTTGGCGGTCTTGTCCGCCCTGTTGCTGGCCGCGCTGATCTGGTACCTCTACCGGTACGCGGACCCCTCCCTGCTGCTGGTGCAGCAGGACAACCAGTTGACCATGGCGCTGATTCTGCTGGGTTTTTTCGTATTCAAAGCGTTGACCATCGTATTGATCGAATCGACTCTTCTTTATGTCGCGGCGGCGGTGTTTTTTCCGCTGGAACAAGCCCTGTTTATCGTATTTATCGGGGTGGCGATCGAGGTGATGATCGAATTTGCGCTGGGCTCCCTGATCGGACGCAAGCGGGTCCAGGCCCTGCTGCACCGGCTGCAGGGCCGCAAGCCCCTCCTGGATCGCATGCTGGCGCGGCTGCAGGGTTCCGATCCGCTGCTGATCATGATGCTGCGGCTGCTTCCGGGGTTTCACAACGGCATCACCGGGCTCGTCCTGGGGGCTTCCGGCACCAGTCTGCTGGTGTATCTCCCCGCTTCCCTGCTCGGCATGCTGCCCAAGGCGGTCGCCTCGACACTGATGGGACGGGCGGTACTGGACCCGCTGTCCTGGCGGTTCCTGCTTCCGTTGGTACTGTACCTGTGTGCGGTGGGTCTTGCCCTGCTGATGCGGCGGATGATGAAAAAAAGGATCGCGATCAACGGCAGCCACACCTCGGAAGACACAGAGCCGCCTGAGGAGAACGCTCCCTGAGCCGCTCTGCTTAACCTCCCGCCAGGTTGGTGAACCGGAACGCGACGGTGTCGACCAGACCGCGATTGGTCAGCCGGAGCTCCGGGAGACAGGACAGCGAAAGCAGGGCCATCGTCATAAAGGGAGAAGGCATCGTGCACCCGATCGTTTTCCAAGCCTCTTCGAGTTGGGCGACTTGCTTTGCCATTTCCGGCGCGTCGGCGATGCCCATCAGCCCTGCCACCGGGAGCTCCACCAGTCCGAGTACAGTCCCGTCCGCGACCACCGCCATCCCACCGCCGGCCTTTTGCAGCAGACGGGCGGCCAGCGCCATGTCCGTATCGTCCGCCCCGACCACCATCAGGTTGTGGGCGTCGTGTGCGACCGTGGAAGCCATTGCCCCCTTGCGGATGCCAAATCCCGACACGAATCCCAGCCCGATCGATCCGCTCGCGCTGTGGCGTTCCAGCACCGCCGCTTTGAGGATATCCTGTCCGGGGTCCGCGACATAGCATCCCCCGCGGATCGGGACGGGCAGTCGTACCGCCTCGGTCCCGACTTTTCCCGCCCGGACCCGGATGACCAGGATGGGTGCGTCTGTGTCCACCGCATGCGCCGGGATCGAAAAGTCCCCGGGGATCGGATCGTGCGCCAACCGCATCGTGTCCATTGCGCGGGCCGGATACACGTAGGGCACGGGTTGCCGGCGCAACTTGCCATCTTCGTACACGCACACCCCGTCCAGCACCACCAGGGAGACCGCAAAGGTATCGAGATCTTCCATCAAAACGATGTCCGCGCATTTTCCCGGGGTAAGGGATCCGATTTCATGGTCCAGCCGGAAGCACTGGGCGCAGTTGATGGTGACCATCTGCAGCGCGGTGACCGGATCGATCCCCTCCTGTACCGCACGGCGCAGGAGGTGGTCCATATGCCCCTGGTTCGTGAGCGTGTGCGGGTGAGCGTCATCGGTCACCAGCATGGCAAACCGGCTGTCCACCGTATGTTTTGTAAGTGCACCCGCCACTTCCGCTAGGTCGTGCCAGGCGGAGCCTTCGCGCAGCATCGCGTACATGCCCATCCGCATCTTCTGCAGCGCGTCCTCCGCGCGGGTGGATTCATGGCAGCAGCGCGGGCCGGCCGCCACATAGGCTGCCAGGGAGGCCGCCTCGCCCTCCAAAGGAAAGTGGCCGGTCGGGATGCCGCCCCGTGACAGGGTCGCGGCGAGCATCGCATGGGCACGCACATCGCCCGTCAGCACCCCCGGAAAGTCCATCATCTCCCCCAGACCGACGCAGGAAGGCCAGTCCATCGCCTCCGCCACCTGCGCGAGTGTGATGGCCGCGCCCGCATCCTCGAATCCTTCCATCGCGGGAACACAGGAAGGGACGGTCAGGAAGGCTTTAAGCGCGGTGTTGGCGCCGTCTTCGCACATCCAACGCACGCCGTCCATTCCCAGCACGTTAGCGATCTCGTGGGGATCCATAAAGATGCCCGCGGTCCCATGGGGGATCACCGCCTCCGCATACCGGGCGAGCGTCATCATGGAGGATTCCACATGGACGTGTCCGTCCAGCAGGCCGGGAACCATGAGCCGACCGCGGGCTTCGATCACCCGGGTGGCCGGGCCGATGGACCGGGTGGCGTCTCCAACCAGGGCGATGCGCCCGTCTGCGACCGCGATGTCGGTGCCGTCGAGAATCTCGCCGGTACATACGTTGACGAGGCGGCCTTTGCGGAGCACCAGATCGGCCGGTTCGCGCCCCAATGCGACCGCAGTCAGTCGCCGGGTCGACGCGTGATGGGGATGCTTCCAGAAGGAATCTTTCACGGCACTACCTCCTCCCGCTTTTCTCGATTATACCAATGGAAACGGGGAGAACCTGTCGCCGGTGTATAAGAAAGAAACGATCCCCCCGGACAAACCGGGGGGACCGCTTTTCGCTTTCGCGGGGAGGGTGCCAGGTGTGGCACCCGATTACGCAGAGGAGAAGATCAGTCGGTCACCGAGCAATACATGAAGTATTTGTAGCCGAGCGGCGAGGAATAGAAGCCCTCGAGCTTAGCGCTCTTCATGTAGATGTCGACATAGTAGTAGATCGGAGAGACAGGCATTTCTTCCATGAGAATGTCTTCCGCCGCGTGCATGTCGGCATACCGCTTGGTGCGGTCAGAGCTGGTTTTGACACCTGAAATCAGGGCGTCGTATTCCGCGTTGGACCACTGCGCGTCGTTGTTGCCGCCGCCGGTGACCCACATGTCGAGGAAGCTGATCGGATCGTTGTAGTCAGCCAGCCAGCCGTGGCGGGCGACTTCGTACTCACCGTTCTGACGGGTGTTGAGGAACACGCCCCACTCCTGCTCCGCGATGGTGCAGTCGATACCGAGCTCGGTTTTCCACATGTTCTGCAGCGCTTCCGCGATCAGTTTGTGGCCGGTGCTGGTATTGAGCAGGTACTCGAATTTCGGGAACCCTTCGCCGTTGGCATAGCCCGCGTCGGCCAGCAGCTGCCTGGCTTCGTCACAGTTCGCCTGGTAATCCTCTTTGGCGACTGAGTAATAGTCGCCGCCGACATCGCGGAACTCTTTGGTCGGGTCGCCGTCGGTCAGGCCGGTCGCGACATACGCGGTGGCGGGTTCCTGTCCGGCTTTGCCGATCTGCTCAACGATGAAGTTACGGTCGATGACGAGCGAGAGCGCCTTGCGGACACGCATGTCGTCAAAGGGTTCTTTCTCGGTGTTGAAGCAGACGAAATAGGTACCGAGCTGACCCGCGATAAAGAATTCGTCGTTGTCACGCAGGTTGTCGATTTCGTCGTTCGGGACCGAGTCCGCCAGCATGATCGTACCGTTCTGGTAGGCGGCCAGGATCGCGTTGTCGTCGTCCATCAACACGAACTTGATCGTCTCGGGGAGGATCGCGTCCTTGTCGTGGTAGTACTCGTTCTTCTCAAACACGATCTGGGCATCATGATCCCAGGCCTTCATCTTGTACGGACCGTTGGTGATGTAGGTCTCGGGTTTGGTGGACCAGGCCTCGTCGCTCTCGACGATGTCCTTGCGGACCGGGAACAGGGGCGGGAACGCCAGGATCTCCATGAAATAGGGGGCGGCGGAGGGCAAGGTGATCTCGATGGTCTTGGCATCGATGGCCTTGGCGCCGATGGCGTCCACGTCATACACGTCGACCTCGGGATCCGCGTAATACACATCCGCGACACCCGTGATGTTTTCGAGCATGTAACCGTAGGACGTGGCGTTGACAGGATCGATCGCGCGCTTCCATGCGTAGATGAAGTCTTCCGCGACCAGATCTTTGCCGTCCGACCATTTGAGACCGTCACGCAGGGTGATGGTGTAGGTCAGTCCGTCTTCGCTGATCTTGATCTCCTTGGCGGCATCGGGTTGGGGCATGCCGTCCTTGTCGAGCTTGCAGATCCCCGAGAATGCGTGGATCAGCAGGGTGGCGCCATCGACCGCCTCGTTGTACGCGGGATCGCTGCTGTCGGGTTCAGACCCGACGCAGACGCTGAGTTCCTGGATCGCAGCCGGTTTGTTGCAGGCCGCGAATACGGACATGCACATCAACAGCGCGAGCACCAGACTGAGCAACCGGATTTTTCTCATCTGTGTCTTCCTCCTTGTGGTTTTGACTGTGTTTCTCCTCTATGCTCCCACCCGCGGGGCAAACCCGACCGTTCCCGATGTGCCGGAGTCGCCCGTTGGGACAAAGCCCGTGTCTATGCCTTTTTGTCCAGTAGATGGCATGCCGCAAAATGTTTGTTGCCGTAGTCTTTGAACTCCGGCTCCTGCTCAGCGCAGATCGGCATCGCGTAGGGACACCGGGTGCGGAAATTGCAGCCCGAAGGCGGATTCAAAGGGCTGGGGACGTCCCCTTGCAGGATGATGCGTTTCCGATTGCGGCTGGAGCGCGGATCCGGAATCGGAATGGCAGACAACAAGGACTGGGTGTAGGGGTGGATCGGGTGGAAATGGAGGTCTTCCGCAGAGGCGAGTTCGACCATTTTGCCCAGGTACATGACCCCGATCCGGTGGGAAATGTGGCGGACGACCGACAGGTCGTGCGCAATAAACAGATACGCCAATCCGGACGCGGCCTGCAAATCCTCGAAAATGTTGATGATCTGCGCCTGAATCGAGACGTCGAGCGCGGAGAGCGGCTCGTCGCAGACCATAAACTCCGGACTGACCGCAAGCGCGCGCGCGATCCCGATGCGCTGCCGCTGTCCGCCCGAAAACTCGTGCGGATAACGGGTTGCGTGCTCGGAATTGAGCCCGACCCTCTCCAGCAGCGCGTTGATGCGGTCCTTGCGATCCTTCCGCGAGGTGGCGAGTTTTTGGATGTCGATGGCCTCGGCCACGATGTCTCCGACTGTCATGCGGGGGTTGAGCGAAGCATATGGGTCTTGAAACACGATCTGCATCCGCCGGCGGTAGGGGTGCATGTCCGCACGTGTGATATCGTCTCCGTCGAATACGATTTTCCCGCCGGTGGGTTCGTACAGCCGCAGGATTGTGCGACCGACCGTGGTCTTGCCACAGCCGCTCTCCCCGACCAGGCCGAGGGTTTCGCCGCGTGCGATGTCCATATTGATCCCGTCGACTGCCTTGACATACGCGGGGGTGAAAAGCCTCCCCCGGACTTTAAAATATTGTTTGAGGTCCCTGACCTCGAGCAGCGGCGCGCCCATCACGGGGCCTCCTGTCCGGATGCGGACGGGGTGGTCTGGGCGACCTCGCCGGCTTCCATGGCATTGCGTTCGTTCAGCCAGCAGGCGCTGACGTGCGTGTCGGAAAGTTGGGTGTAGTCCGGCATACGGGAGAGACATATTTTCATGCAGGACTCGCAGCGCGGGGCGAAGGGACACCCTGCGGGGAGGTTCATCGAGTCGACCGGCGAGCCCTCGATCGGCACGAGTTTTTCATGCTCGTCGACATTGAGTTTGGGGATCGAGGCCAGCAGGCCAAAGGTATAGGGGTGATTGGGCGCGTAGAAGATCTCGTCGACCGTCCCCTTCTCGACGACCATGCCGGCATACATCACCATGATGTTCTGGCACATATCGGCGACCACGCCCAGATCGTGCGTGATGAGGATGATCGACATACCGAGCTTTTGCTTGAGCTCGTTCATCAGCTCGAGGATCTGCGCCTGGATCGTGACGTCCAGCGCGGTGGTCGGCTCGTCCGCGATCAGGAGCTGGGGTTCGCAGGCCAGTGCGATCGCGATCATGACGCGTTGCCGCATCCCGCCCGAAAATTCGTGCGGGTACTGGCGGAGGCGCCGTACCGGTTCGTTGACGCCGACCAGTTCGAGCAGTTCGATCGCGCGCTTGTGCGCCTGCTGTTTGTCCATATCGGTGTGCAACAGGATGGCCTCCATGATCTGGTTGCCAATCGTGAACACCGGATTGAGTGAGGTCATCGGGTCCTGGAAGATGATGCTGATCTCGTTGCCGCGTATTTTCTGCATCTCATTTTCGGAGAGCTCGTGAATCGGATGGTTGTCAAACTCGATGGTTCCGTTCTTGACTTTTCCCGGCTCCGGGATCAGTCCCATCACGGAATAAGCAGACACGCTTTTGCCGCTCCCGGATTCGCCGACGATCCCGAGCACCTCCCCGTACTGAAGGGTCAATGAAACGCGGTTGACTGCACGCACCTCGCCCATGGGGGTGAAAAAGGAGACGTCCAGATCTTTGATGTCGAGTAGGGACCCGTTGGGATTTGCCATGTTGTCCGCCTCCTTATTTCTTCAGTCTGGGATCCAGCGCATCGCGCAGTCCGTCGCCAAAGAGGTTGAAGGCCAAGATGACGATACTGATGGTGATCGCGGGGGCGACCAGCCGATATGTATAGGAAGTGATGCCGCCGATCGCGTCCGCGGCGAGCGAGCCGAGCGAGGGCATCGGGGCCTGCACGCCCAGTCCGAGGAAGCTGAGGAAGGATTCCGTAAAGATGGCGGACGGGATCTGCAGCGAGGTCGTGACCACGATGGTCCCGATTGTGTTGGGGATCAGGTGACGGCGGATGATCCGGGCATTGCTGCCGCCCATCGCGCGCGCCGCGGTCACAAACTCCTGTTCCTTGAGCATCAGCACCTGGCCGCGCACGAGGCGAGCCATGCCAACCCAGTACAGCAAGCTGAAGGTGATGAAGATGCTGATTAGCCCCGGGCCGATCAGACTGAGCCCATCGAAGATCGGAGAGGTCTCAAACAGCCGTTCCAGCGGCTTTTTCAAGGTGACCATGAGGATGATGATGATCAGGATGTCCGGAATCGTATAGATGACCTCCACGATCCGCATCATCACGAGATCGACCCGGCCTCCTGCCAGCCCGGAGACCGAACCATATACCGATCCGATGATCAAGATCAGGAAACTCGCGACGATGCCGACCAGCAGGGAGATCCGTGTCCCCA
>JAAYKS010000115.1 GCA_012522285.1 Clostridiaceae bacterium
ATGGCCGCCAGCATCACCCGCATGGGCGATCCCGGCTGTGGCCAGGCGGCCAAACTCGGGAACCAGATCGTCGGCTCCATCAACATCCTCGCGCTCAGCGAGGGGCTGATGTACGCGGACAAGGCGGGTCTCGATCTCCCAGCATTCATTCAGGCCCTGATGGGTGGCTCCGCGCAGTCCGCGCTGTTGGGACGACACGGTCCCAAAGTTGCCGCCCGTGATTTTACGCCCGGCTTTATGGTCAAGCTCCAGCAGAAGGATCTGCGGCTGGTGCTCGAAGCCGCGCATACACTCGGCGCTCCAACGCTTGGGACCAGCCTTGCTTACCAGCTGTACAGCATGGTGGAAGCCGAAGAGGGCGGTGGAGAGCTCGGCAACCAGTCGATGATCAAAGCGCTGGAAAAACTCGCGGGACACGAGATCGGCTCCGGCCGCGGGTGAAGCAAACCCAGCGGATTGCATGCCTACTCGTTCCTGTCACTTCGTTCCCTAAAAAATATACATAGATGGAGGAAGACAACATGGGGAAGAAATTCGACAAGATCCTCGTCACCGGCGCAGCCGGACGGCTCGGCAACTTTGTGGTGCCGCTGCTGACCGAACTGGGCTACCGGGTCACGGGTACCGATCAGGTGCCTTACCATCCGGACTCCGCCAACGCCAAGGCACATGTCCCGTTTGTACGCGCGGACCTCACCAATCTCGGTGACTGCATGCGCGCACTCACGATCTCGGAGGCAGACGCGGTCGTCAGTCTGGGCGCGATCCCGGGCAACTCCGAACTCCAGCCCCCCTACGCCAAACAGTACGATCTCATGTCAGGTGAGACCGGTGCACGTTTTTCGCAGCGGATGGATGAAGACCTGACCATGCGGGTCAATACGATGGGCACCTACACCCTGATGGATGCCATTCGTCGCTTGGGCAAGGCCACAAGGGTCGTGCACGCTTCCAGCTTTTTCGTTCTCGGACTGGGTTTCCGCCTGAGCGGAGACCCCTACCTGCCGGTTTCTCTCCCGATGGATGAGAAAACGCCGCTCGAACCCGAGGACACCTACTCGCTGTCCAAGGTGCTGGGTGAAGAAATCCTGCATGCGTTTTCTCGTGCGTATGGAATCGAAACCGTCGCGATGCGACTGCTGGGCGTTTACTACCACGACCTCGAAGGCTCCCGCCGGCAGCACAAGTTCGGGATCACAGTGCCGGCCAATCCGGATCCGGCTAAAGGGTATCCCAACAACTCGACGTACCAGTACGCGGACGCCCGCGACATCGCCCGCTTCGTCGCGCTCGCGCTGGAGGCCGATCTCGTGAGCAAGTTCGAACCGTATTTTGTCGCGACCGACACCAAGTACAAGGAGACCACCGCGGAAGTCATCCGCAAACGCTGGCAGCTACTGGATAAGCCGGGGTTTGTCGACGCGATTCCGGAATCCCAGGGGCTCATCTCGATCGCCAAGGCGGAACGGGAGCTGGGGTACAAGCCTGCGCATTCCTGGCGGACCGATCCCGACAAGGACAATGTCATAGTTGAATAATTTCGCCCGGTAGTTGCACTTTTTGTACTGAATGGTACTATGATGGAAAGGGTGGAAACGGGTGAACCACAAGGTCGGTTGTGCCGCACATCCCGCGTGGCAATCACCGGGTCGGGACACACTTCTACACCCGCTTGTTCACCACAAAGAGATCCAGAGACGACAAGGAGAATGAAAGACATGGCAAAAAAAGAAGGCATGAAAGTCCTCGTCACCGGCGCAGCTGGCCGCCTCGGCAATTTTGTCGTACCGGCGCTCATCGAAGCCGGGTACCGTGTTGTGGGTACCGACCAGGTCCCCTACGCACCCGACTCTGAAAACGCCAAGCTCAACGTCCCGTTCGTCAGAGCCGACCTTACCAATCTCGGTGACTGCATGCGCGCGA
>JAAYKS010000116.1 GCA_012522285.1 Clostridiaceae bacterium
GGCGAGAAAATGTACGAGGAGCTGTCGCTGGCGGCCGAAGAACTCATTCCCACGGAAGATACCAAAATCATGCGTACGCAGGACAGTGGCTTTTCGACGGAAGAGCTGGATCACATGATGGACTTGCTGCATGAGACGCTGGACAACGACGGCGACGTGCGGCAGGCGCTGATGCGATTGATTCCGACCTATACACCGGATCTTGTCCACGCTATGGATGTACCGGCGACGGCGGAGGTGCCGCTTTGTACAGAGGCGTAAAGAGGATCGCGGATCTGCTGTTCGCGCTGGTTGCGATCGTGATTGCCGGTCCTCTCCTCCTTGTGCTGGCGTTGGCGATCCGGTTGGATTCCGCCGGGCCGGTGTTTTTTTTGCAGCGACGGGCAGGCAGGGACGGGACTTTTTTCCGGATTGTCAAATTCAGAACCATGCGGACCGACACGCCGGCTGATATGCCGACGCACCTGTTGAAGGGAGCGGATTCTCACATCACGCGCGTCGGGCGTTTTTTGCGCAAAAGCAGTCTTGACGAATTGCCGCAGCTGATCAATATTCTGGCAGGTCACATGAGTCTGGTCGGACCCCGGCCCGCCTTGTGGAATCAGGAGGATCTGATTGCGCTTCGACAGGCCAACGGTTCGTCCGGTATCCGGCCTGGATTGACCGGCTGGGCACAAGTCAACGGTCGCGACGAGCTCCCCATCGAAGTCAAGGCGGATCTCGACGGATACTACGCCGCTCATTGCGGTCCTGCCCTGGATCTGAAGATTTTGTGGCTGACCGCGCGGCAGGTGATCCGGGGATCCGGGGTCGGCGAAGGGCAGAAATGATCTGCTGCCTCCGGGAGTCCGGCTTCGAGTTCGGTGATGGATGTTCATGCTCCCGTTTTTCCGCGCCCGCGACGAACACATATACCCGATTGAGAGTGAAGTTGGCGAAAAACAACAGCAGATCCACCGCCATTTTGATGAAGGTAATGTCGAACGAAATGACCGAACGGGCCAGTCTCACGAGGGCATATGAACAGCCAAGCAGGCTCAGGTTGACCAGGAGGTATCGCGCGAAGCTCATCCCGAGATGGATGCGGGAATGAAAGACGAGAGTGCGGTTGATGGTGTACTGAACCAGAATGGACAACGCGCGCGCGGCCACCATCGAAAACAAGATGACCCACTCGGTTTCGCGCCGAAACACCACTTTGACCAGCAGCGCGAAAGCTCCGATCTCAGAGCTGTAGGCGACCAGGGACCCCGCGGCGAACCGGGCAATTTGCAGCACAATCCGGACAAAGGCCGTTTCACGCAGTGTTTTCATGTCTCCTCCGACAAGGAGACGAACGTTTCGTAAGCTGACTCGATCCGCTGGACCAGCTCCGCATAGGTTTCATACGTGTCGGGCGGGGTGTCCGCACCAAATGTCTGTTCCAGTTCGTCCCGTTCCCGCTCCATCGTCTCGATATCCACCTCCAAACGGCGCAGCCGCTCCTTGCGAGCGGCGTTTTGCTTTCGTTCTTCCGCCCGGTTGGGGGCGCGGACGGAAACGGGGGAGGGTGTCTTCCGTGCGACCTTTGCATCGGCCCGGTCGGACCGGGCGGCACCCGGGGATCCGGCCTGGTCGGAGGCGCGCGCCACCAGGCTTGCCGTTCGGTACTTCTCATAGTTGTCGAACGGTTTGAGGACGCCGTCGACAAACCCCAAGATGCCAGCACAGCATTTGGCGATGAAGTAGCGGTCGTGGCTGACGGCGAGAATCGCACCGGGAAAAGCGACCAGCGCGTCTTCGAGGATCTCGCGGGACGCGATGTCCAGGTGGTTGGTGGGTTCGTCCAGCAGCAGCACGTCGGGTGTATTCTCCAACAGGATGCACAAGTAAAGCCGGGACCGCTCTCCGCCGGACAGCACGTGGAGCTTCTTTTTGAGATCGGTGTCCCGGAACCCGAACCGGGCGAGCAGGGATCGAACGCCATAGGTCCCCATCTGGGTGACGGCTTCGACCTCTTCCTCTACCGTATGATTCTCGTCTACAAAGGAAGCGAACTGACCCATATAGCCCATTCGCGCGGTGCCTGAAAGCCAGACCTGACCGGAAAGGGCGGTCTCTTCTCCGAGCAGAATCCGGAGCAACGTGGTCTTGCCGCACCCATTTGGTCCGACCAGCGCAGTGCGGTCATCCGCGCGCAGTACAAACCCTGCCCCCGTAAAGAGGGGTTGCTCCCCATATCCCATTGACAGGTCTTCGGCCCGGATCAAGACGCGGGAAGCGTCCGGCACACCTTGTTCGGGCAAAAATCGAATCCGCATCGACGGGCCGCGCCGGGTGTTCAGAGACGCGGCTTTTCCGGCGAGCGCGTCGGACAGCTTGCGCACCACCTTTTCACGCGCGTGGTAGGCGGACATCTTGCGGTGGGACAACATGGTCTGCACGACGCCCTGCTGCCGTTCGATTTCTCGTTCCAGCCGCGCCATTTCGCGCAAGCGGGTCTCCTCCTCCAGCTTCTTCTGTTCCATGTAGGCGGTATAGTTGCCCGTTCCCTCGCGAATAAGCCCGTTCGACAGCTCTATGATGCCGTTGACCGTGCGGTCGAGGAAGGCCCGGTCGTGCGAAACCACCAATACCGCACCCCGGAAACGGGCGATATACTGCTCAAGCCACTCCAGCGCGGCCATGTCCAAATGGTTGGTGGGTTCGTCCAGGAGTAAAAGATCCGGTTCCAGCAGCAACAGGCGCGCCAGACGGACACGCATGCGCTCGCCTCCGGACAGGGAAGACAGCGGACGTTGGAGCACGTCCCCGGCCAATCCCAATCCGTCCAGGGTGAGTTTCATATTGCGCTCGTAATCGTA
>JAAYKS010000117.1 GCA_012522285.1 Clostridiaceae bacterium
CAAAGCGGTGGACTGGGTGTGCGACAACATCGCGGGCTTCGGCGGGGATCCGGGCAACATCACCGTCGGGGGACAGGGCGGAGGAGCCGCGAAGAGCGCGGTACTCGCGACATCTCCCAAAGCGCGGGGCCGCGTCCGCCGGCTGATCAACCAGAGCGGGTTGTTCTGGCTGCGCTGGTTTCGGGAGCCGGACATCGCGGAGCGGGACACCCACCGGCATCTGCTGTCGAGCGGCATCGACCCCGACCTCTCTCCAGACGCGCTGCGCGCCATTTCCGCGCCGGTGCTACTCGGGCCGACCGACCGGATGAGCGCGTTTCACCCCTCCATGGTGTGGGACGGGGAGTATATCGCCTATCAGGAACAGACCCGTAACTTCGCGGCGTTCGGGGGCTCGCTCGACGTATTGGCCGGGAGCAATCTGGGGGAAGTGCCGCTGCCGGCCGGCACGTCCCGGACGGCGGCTCCCTTCGTGGATGTCCGGGACTATCGGGCGTATATGAAGCGGCTGCTGCGCGGGTTGTACGACAAATACGACTTTCCGCGGATCTTTCCGGTCACGCCGACGAACATGAACCACCGGATCCACCTGTTGGACGCGTACGGGCTGACCAGCCCCGACGGTCTGATGACACGTCGGCATTTCGGGGCTTACCGCGCAGCGTCCGGTGCCCCCGGCAAAACGTTTGTCTATCTGTTCTCCCACCGCCTGCCGGACCAGCGGGACACCGATAACCAGAGGGATCCCGATCTCCAGCTCTCCTGGCGGGGCAGCGAACTCTGGTTTACCTTCGGGTCACTCCGCCCCGGAGTCCCACCCATACGGCGGTGGCGGCACCGGGACGACCGGCTGGCCGACCAGCTCACGTCCTACTGGGCCAATTTTATCCGCACCGGGGATCCCAACGGCCCCGGACTCCCGGTCTGGCCGGTCAGCGACGGGCAGTACGGCTGGATGCATCTGGGCGAACACCCCGCTGGACACGTCGGGCTGCGGGATGAACTCGAGGCCCTGACGCTCGAAAAACTGCTGTCCGATCCGAGCGTTCCCCGCGCTTGAATCCAATTTTCGCAGTGCCTTCACAGACCCAATAGCGGTATACTGGAAAGCAGTATGAATCGCATCTTTTGCCGGACATGGCAGCGAAAGGGGACAGAAAACACATGACGAAAACGCAAGGAATTGTACGGACGAAATTTGGACAGGTGAGCGGCTTGCCGCTTGCCGGAAAATACGAGGGGATCACGGAGTTCCGCGGCATTCCCTACGCGGCGCCGCCGGTCGGAGCGCTGAGGTTCCGGGCACCGGAGGATCCGGCCGCCTGGGAGGGGGTCAAAGTCTGCGACGCCTATGCCCCGATGGCGATGCAGGATCGCCAGAGCGGTCTCGGATTCGAGCCCTACAGTTCCGACTTTTACTGGGAAGGGTATCCGACTTGCAGCGAGGACTGCCTGTACCTCAACATCGCCACCCCCGCGGACCTGGCGGCAGACGCTTCCCAGGCCGGCAAGAAATACCCGGTCTTTATCTGGTTCCACGGTGGCGGACTCGCGGACGGGTATTCGTTCGAGCCAGTGTTCGATCCTTCCGAGCTCGCGCGCAAGGGCGTGGTGGTCGTGAGCGTCGGCCAGCGTCTCAACCTGTTCGGCTACATCGCACTGCCCCAGCTCACCGCGGAGCAGGACGGGAAGAGCGGCAACTACGGCCTGATGGACGAGGTCAAGGCACTCGACTGGGTGTGCGACAACATCGCGGCCTTTGGCGGGGACCCGGACAACATCACGGTGGGGGGCCAATCCGGCGGGACCGCCAAAAGCGGCGCGCTCGCGACTTCTCCCAAAGCCCGCGGCAGGGTGAAGCGCGTGATCAACCAGAGCAACCTGTTCTGGCTGCGCGGCTACATGGATCGCGCGGAGATGGAAGAGCAGAGCCGCACCTATCTCTCGTCGGTCGGGATCGACCCGGACGCGTCCTTGGAGGAGCTCCGCCAGCTCGACGCCCGCGCGTTCCTCGGCCCCAAAGGGAGCATCGGGCGGTTCCGCGGCGCCATGGTCTGGGACGGCGACTATGTCGCGCATCCGGAGCAGACCCGCAACTTTGAGGAATATGGAGCGGGACTCGACGTGCTCGCGGGCAACAACCTCGGAGAGGCCGCACTGCGCGGGAACGGGTTGTTCGATCCACTCCCGTTTACGGAAGTCGACGAATTTTATGCGTTCATGAAAGAGTACCTCGGCGACTTGTACGAGAAGTACGACTTTGAACGCGCGTTTCCGGTCGACCGGGAAAACCTGGATGTCCGGTCGCGGCAGCTCGCCTCCTATGGTATGGGCGGCTTCGGCGGCCTGATGGTCAACCGGCATTTCGGTGCCTACCGCAAGGCGAAAGGCGCGTCCGGCAAGACCTTTATCTACCTGTTCTCCCACCTGACCCCCTGGCGTCCGGA
>JAAYKS010000118.1 GCA_012522285.1 Clostridiaceae bacterium
CTGTCCGCCGGATCACGGATCCCGGAAACCCCCATGTACTATATGACCTCCTCGGGATCTTCAAATCTGAGCTGTTGCCATCGGTCTACGAACCCGCGACCGACGAACTGGTCCCGGTCCGGACCGCGCTGGAATTTGCTGCCTCCCACGGCATCATCGCCGCCTATCCCTACCTGGGGGATGTCGGGGAATCGGTCACGGGAGACAAGAAGGCACAGCGGTTCGAGGACGCCTATCTGGATGAGCTCTTTGTGCTGCTCGCGGACCTCGGAGTTCGGGCGGTCACCTACATGCCCAGCCGGAACACCACGGCCCAACTGGACCGGTTGCGGTCCTTGTGCGTGCGCTACGGGATGTTCGAGATCAGCGGCGAAGACATCAACCAGCCGACACAGCCTTTTGTCTGCGAGGCGATGCGTCGGCCCGGGTTCGAGGGGCTCTATGACGCCGCCTGGGCCTTGATCGGGCACGAGCAGTGCGCCGCGGCGGATCCGGAGGACGGATTGTTCGCCGACAAGAACATGAAACGGATGCCGGTGCTGGCCGACCGGGTGCGGCACTTTTCCGCGCTTGCGAAAGCACAATCCTCACGAACATCAGGAGGGAGCAACCCATGACACGAGACAGAATCAAGGATGCCTATCGCGCGGCACAGGAAAACTACGCCCAGTGGGGTATCGACACCGAAGCGGCACTTGCCCGGCTCGACCGGATCGAGATTGCCATGCATTGCTGGCAGGGAGACGACGTCACCGGGCTGGAGGCGGCCGGAACGGGCGCTTCCGGCGGCATCCTGTCGACCGGCAACTATCCGTACAAACCGCACAACGGCGACGAATTGCGCCAGGACATCGAAGAAGCGCTCCGGCTGATTCCCGGTCCGCAGCGTCTCAACCTCCACGCAAGTTATGCGGAACCTGCCTCTGCCGGACTCGATCGCGACCGGTACGACACCGCCTGTTTTGCGCGCTGGATGGACTGGGCCGCCGACCGCAAACTCCCGCTGGATTTCAACCCGACCAGTTTTGGCCATCCCAAGGCCGCGGACGATCTGACCCTCTCCCATCCGGATCCGGGTATCCGCTCGTTCTGGATCGACCATTTCCGTGCTTGCCGTGCCATTGCGGCCGACATCGGGCGCCGGCAGGGTTCCACCTGCGTGGTGAACCATTGGGTCCAGGACGGAATGAAGGACCTCACCCCCAACCGGTATGCCTACCGCGAGCGTCTGCGCGACGCACTGGACGAGGTGTTGGTGGTACGGTACCCCGGCACAGAGGTGCGAGACGCGATCGAGTGCAAACTGTTTGGCATCGGGGTGGAAAGCTTTACCGTCGGGTCCCATGAGTTTTACCTCGGCTACCTCGCCCACGCGCGGGCGAAGGGCAACGATACCCTGATGCTCACCCTGGATATGGGGCATTTCCATCCGACCGAAACGATCTCGGACAAGATTCCCTCGCTGTTGCTGTTCTCGCCCGATTTGCTGGTCCACGTCTCCCGCGGGGTTCGCTGGGACAGCGACTTTGTCGTGATCACTGAAGATCCGCTGGTGGAGGCGATGAAAGAAATCGC
>JAAYKS010000014.1 GCA_012522285.1 Clostridiaceae bacterium
AGCTCGTGCCAAACCGTATCGGTCACGATCTGGGCGTCCGGGTCCTGCATGACATACCCCACGAGGGAAGCGGATGCCGCAGGGGACAGCCGCGCCAGGGATTCGCCTCGAAAAAGGATCTCGCCCTGCCGCCGGCCGTGTGGCGCCAGCTCCGGTTTCATATGGCGCAGCAAGGTGCTTTTGCCGCTGCCGGTAGTACCGCACAACACGACAAACCCGCCCTTTTCGATCTCGAGCGTAACGTCCGACAACGCGGGCCGTGCCGCGCCGGGATAGGTAAATCGCAACTTTTGAATCTGCATCAGCGCCATAACACTTTTTCCTCGATCTCCATCCAGAGGGGTACGGACAACAACGCCGCGTAAGACACATAGGCCGCGAGCGCAGGCAGATCCACCCGGATCGGTGCCGCTTTGGGGTACAGCGGGAATCCAGTGCCGCCGGCAAAATGTGCCACTGTGACCACCGCAAACAGCACGATCAGCACGGTCAGGACACGTGCGTCGATCCGACCGAACCGGCTGAGAGAAAAGGTGGTCCTCCGCCCCGCTCCATATCCGCGCGCTTTCATCGCGTCGGCGGTCGCGATCGAGCCCTCCATGGACCAGGTCATCAGGGTGGTCATCGCATGCAGACCCTCCCGGATGCGGTCCCTGAGCGCCCGTCCGGGCTCGGGCTCGCCCAGCAGTCCCCGGCGTGCCTGCCGGATCATCGTCAGCCGTTCCTGCATCGCGGGGATAAGCCGCAGTGTCATGCTGACGAGCAGCGAGGCAGACGGTGCCACCCGCCCGAACAGCGCGAGAAACCGGTCGGAAGTCATGACGGCCGCATAGAGCGAAAACCAGAGAATCACGAGAAAGAGCATCGCGGCCGAGAGCATCGCGGCCTGGACCGCCTGGAGGGTGATCGGACGTCCGAACAGCCGGAACAAAATGTCCCGGCCGCGTGCGTTCGCGAGCGGCGAGAGCACCACGACAAGTAGCGACAGCGGGATCGCAAGCCGGAGAGCCGACGCCAGTCCGCGCCGGCCGCGCAGCAGCCCGAGCCATCCGAGCGCCACGGCCGCGCCGATCCCGAGGTAAACCGGGTGGGCAAACAGCATGGCGGTGCCCGCCGCGATCAGAAAATAGAGGAAATTGACCGCCGGATGACACCGGTGAAACGCACTTTCCCGCATAAGTTCGCCCTCCCTTCCCCTGTTACTCCAGATCTCTCCCGGAGGCACAGGTATACTGCCACACCACGGTTTCGCCGGGCTGGAGGGTCCGGGTCGATGCCCCCACCGACACATACGTCCCGTCGATGTAGTAGAGCCAGCCGCTTTCGGAGCCAAAATCCTTCTCATACAGCGGGAGTGGCATCGCGTCGTTTCCGATACCCTCGATATAGTTCCCCCCTTTGACCAGCACATTGTCCGCGCCGTAGCGCGGATTGGCGGCCGCAACGGCGCGGACCAGCACCGTCAGCGCGGTATCGTCAGGCCGGAGCGAAACCTGGACGGGTGCGAGGATGATCCCGTCCGGAGGCAGTTCCAGTCCATCAGGAGGCACCGCGCCGTCCCGGACCCGCGCCACCGCGGTATGACAGACGACCGACAAGGTGACACTGGTGGCGACAGTCTCCACCGGCCGTGTAGCGGTAGCAGAGGAGGTCGCAGCCGGCGTGGAAGGCGAAGTGGTGCCGGTCGTCTCTGCGGGTCCGGAGGGTGTGACGGTGCCGGTGGTCGGCACCACCGCGGGAGTGGGCACGCTGCCCGTGTAAGACGAGGTGAGGGCGGTTCCGGTCGTCGGGAGCGAACCTTGTGTCACGGTGGTGGAGGACCCAATTGCCCCCGGCTGCGAAACCGTAGTGACCTGGGTGTCGGCCGCGGTCGTATGGCCGGACGGTGCGGCCGGCGCACATCCGGCTGCCGACAACAGCGACAACACCACTGCCGCCGTGAGCACCGCAGCCATCCTGACGGGCACTCTGCGAGGCGTTGCCATCCCGGTCCTTTTGTTCAACGTCTTCACTCCTCTTCTGTCCGTCTGTGCCGTTTCGGCAGTGTCAGCACCGCCGCGAGAGCGGAGGACAGCAGCGTCACTCCGATCGCGTTGTGCCAGATCTCGGCTTCCCCGGTGTCCGCCACAGGCTCCCCGCCGGGCAGCACGACACCGGTTTCCAGATCCGCGGGAGTCTCGGCAAAGACATAGGGGGATTGGGCACCACCCGCTGCCAGCAGCTCCCGGTATACGATCAACGCACGGAAAGCCTGCTCGGTCGCGAATGCGTCATATTCGGTGGATTTGTATCCGAACCGGCCGTCCGTGGTGCGGTAGCGGAACAGCCCGTCCAGCAGGTTTCCGTCCGCAGCGGCAAACCGGGGGTCGCTTTCCCCGTCCATCCCGGTCGCAGCCAGTGCGATCAGCATCATCGCGGTCGCGTTGCTGCTCCCCATGGTCCCGTCAGAAGCCTGCCAGGAGGCCAGGAGTTCCAGCGCGGCCGAAAGCGCAGCCGCCACATCCGCGTTGTCGGCAGCATAGCGGGCCAGTACGGAGATCGCCATCGCGGTGGTGTCCGTGTCGCTGATCGCTTCGGTCGGGGCCCAGCTCCAACCGCCGTCGGGCAGACGGGCCGCCAGCAGACCCGGCACCATCGATGCGCGGGTGTTGGCAGCCCCTGTCACATCCGGATATCCCGCGCTGTCGAAAGCGGCCAGACCGAAGATGTAGCCGTAGGTGTCCAAGCCGGCGGTGGAAGCGATTCGTGCCAGTAAGTTCGTGGACATCCCGTCCACCACGACACTGCGCGCATCGATCCCCAACCCGGTCAGGATCAGGGCGATCAACTCGAGATCGGTCGGCGTGACCCGCCGTGCGGTCAGCCGCTCATAGGCCGCCGACAGCCATGCATCGCGCCCGACCTGGTCCGCGAGCCCGTACCGAGCCATGTCGAGGACCTGCCAGTCGGAGGAGGTGCCGGCAAACGCCGCGGCGATGACGCCCAGCGCCCCTTCGATGTCCACCGGCTGCGGAGACAGACCGGAGACCGGATGTACAAATCCGGGAACCGGAGTCGGTTCGGGAATGTATTCGGTCATCACAAACGCGATGGTTTCACCGGCCGTCAGCTTGTGGTCGAACACTCCGACCCAGGAATCGGCACCGTCCACCCGGAAAGTCCAGTACATCGGAGCGGTGCTCCCCAGAATCGAGTCGACATAAACTCCAAACGAACTGTCCACAGCGGACAAAACGGCAGGATCGGTCGCGTCGCGTCCACTGTCTTCCAGGAGTGCGATCAGGGCGTGCAAGGCGGAGGGGGTCGGATCCGACAGGTCGGTCACGGCATCCGGCACATAGGGATGCAGTGAGAACGAAAGCGTCGCGAGCTCCAGATCTGCGGATGCGAGGACCGATTCGTCCGTATCCAGCAAAGAGACTGCTACCGTCTCCGGGAGCGCGGCGACCAGACTCCCCAGCGCGGGGAGCAGCGGCAGAGACACCGCCAGTAGTACGGCCAGCAGCGTAGCTGGTACCGCAGAACGCGGTCTCGGGGCGAATCGGGTGGAACGGTGGAACAAATTCATAAACGCCTCCTTCTGTCAGTGCCTTGGCACGAACGCTGTCGTGCCTTCGCACGACCGATGTCGCACCCATTGCAGCGCGCACCGCTGTTGACGATCGCGTGCGCTGCCTGGGGGCGACCCATATACCGGCAGGGATGGAGAGGCATAAAAAACATGCCGTCTTTCCCACCGAAAGACACGGCACAACCGACGATGCGGGCAAGTCTCCTGGCTCGGAATCATCCTCACCGCCCTGCCTTCCCGGTTTCCCAGTGGCATGTGGCACAATACTTGTGCCGGGCGGTTCGTCCTCCTTACAGTAGCGGGGGCTGCCGCGGATTCACACCGCGTTCCTTTTTCACGCCCTTGCGGGCGGCCTGCGCAGTCGTTTGCTATGTGGGTTCATGATACCACTTGGGCACCCGGCGGGTAAACCCCGGGAAGCGAAAACATGCGTTGAATTTGGCCAACCCTCTCCTCCAAAAACACGGTCTCCACCCACGTGGGTTACAATACTTAATAACCGGATTCCGACCGGCGTGTTGCCGGGAAAATGGACGCGCAAATGCAGTCGTCTGCCCACACAGGAGCGAATATGCCGAATCGACGTAGGTGGATCTGGATGCTTGTGTCGCTCTTGCGCGCGCTGGTCTGCCTCGGCACTTGGATTGCGATGGGCAGCGACGCCTACGGATCGGTCGGGATCGCCCGACTGAGCGGAGGCGACGCACCACTCG